>JBAVPI010000345.1:0-9597 GCA_049692915.1 Pyrinomonadaceae bacterium | reverse complement strand
GTCTTGCGCTGCTTCTGCTGACGACGGCGGCGATAGTAGAGGCTCGCGAGACCGGTGCCGAGCAAGGTCATCGTGGCCGGTTCGGGGACGGGCGCGTTGCCCGTGAAGATTTCAAACTTGATGCCGCTGTTGAAGTAGTGGCAATCGGGGTCGAAGCCGAGGGCGAAGCGCCCGTCGTTCGAGATGTACGTCATCAGCGCGCTGACCTGCGCGGCGGTGAAATTATAGACGAAGTTCGTCGCCGACGTGCCGAACGACTGCGAGGTCAGGAACGTGTCCGCCGTGCCCGCCGCCGTCAGCCAGCCTGCTTGATTGTGATAACGCGTGTTGGCGAAGTCGTCCGTGATGTCCGTGACCGGCACACTGTTGGTCGGGTCGTCAATGAAGGACGAGACGCCCGCGGCCTTCGCCGAGTCGAGCAGGTGGATAAAGAGCCTGTTGGTGTTGGCATCCCAGTTGCGGATGTTGCTGATCGTGATGCGCGCGCCCGTGATCGGCTTGCCTTGCAGGTTAACGTTGTCAACGCGCCACGCGTAAACGCTGTGGTGGTCGAGGTCGTTGAGGTTCACGGGATTCGGTGTGTATGTCAGGGTATCGGCTTTGATGGTGGTCGAAAGGCCGAGAACGAAGAGGACGGCAAAAGAGACGAGTATTTTTTTCACGATGAGAACCTCCGGCGTCGAATTGGTTTTGGTCTTGGGAAGCAGCGAGCGAGAACGCTTAAATCCCTGTTTTTTCGTGTACTTTGATAGGAAAGTCCGAGTGAGGCGGCATTTCCAGAAAGATTGCGATTTGACGACATTTACGAAAGCGCGGCGGGGCGGGCGTGAAAAACTTCTTTGGGACTTGCAAAAAGTTAACTGCGTGACGAAGGCCGGTGAGGTTCGTCAAATATCGTAGAGACGCGACCATTTACGGGGCGTTTTGCGCGAAAACCCGCCGGTAGCGTTCGGGAACGGGGATGCTGCGGCGCTCGTCCAGATTCATCGCGACGTGTACGAGCGTCGCACGCGCGCACAGCAGGCCGTCGGCGGCGCGACGCAGTTCATACTCGAACGTCGCCGAACTCTTTCCTACCTTCGAGACGAAGACCGTCACCTGCGCCACGTCGCCATAGACGAAGGGCGCGAAAAACTCCGCACGCGCATTCACCGTCGGGAAACTGATGCGCTCGTCCGCCATCAAGCGGTCATAACCTGTCTGACAGCGCGCCGCGAAAAATTCCTCCATCGCGACGTGGCAGTAGTGAAACAGGTTCGGGTAATAGACCAGCCCCGCCGGGTCTGTGTCGCCGAAACGCACAGGGATGAGAGTGGAGAAATGCATCAGGCTCGTGAATCGTCAATCGTCAATCGAGGGAACAGGCTTGTTCGAGCGAAGAGGTTTGTCCGGTCACGCCTAACGATCCACGTCTTTCAATTTCTTACGATCAATCTTCCCCCGGTCGTTTTTCGGGAGCGAGGCGACGAACTCGACCCAGCGCGGGTATTTGTAGAGCGCGAGGTTGGATTTAACGAAGTCTTTGATTGACTGCTCCAACTCCGCGCTTGGAGCGTGGCCTTCGCGGAGGACAACGTAGGCTTTGGGCTTGACGAGAAGGTCGCCCGCGTCGTGGCCGACGACGGCGCATTCGAGCACGGCTTCATGCCGCAGCAGGCAGTTCTCGATCTCTGCGGGCGCGACGAAGACGCCCGATACTTTCAGCATGTCGTCGGTGCGCCCGTGATACCAGAAGTAACCCTCATCGTCCACGTGAAATTGATCGCCCGTCGTGCAACTGTCGCCCGCGAAAGTCTCTTTGGATTTTTCGTGCGCCTGCCAGTAGCAGAGCGC
This sequence comes from Pyrinomonadaceae bacterium, assembly GCA_049692915.1. Lineage (GTDB taxonomy): Bacteria > Acidobacteriota > Blastocatellia > Pyrinomonadales > Pyrinomonadaceae > JAIVJG01. The sequence continues at coordinate 7,764 of JBAVPI010000345.1, read as the reverse complement.
CGCCGAGTCCCCCCTGATGCGCAGCGTGCCCATCTCGCCCGTCGCAACGGGACGACCCGCGGCGTCCACGACCTCCGCCTCGTAGCCCTCGACGATGCGACCGAGGCTGCCCGGCTTCACGTCGCCCGGACGGTTCGTGATGTAGATGTGGAACATCTCCGCCGAGCCGATGCCGTCCAAGATTTCCACGTCGAACGTCTGCATCCAGCGGCGGTATAACTCGACGGGCAGAGCCTCGCCCGCCGACAGGCACATGCGCAGGGAAGAGAGGTCACGCGCGGTCGCGCCCTCGACGTTGAGCATCCCGTTAATCATCGTCGGCACGCTCGTCAAAATCGTCGGGCGGTAACGCTCGATGACTTCAAACATTTTTTCCGGCGTCGAACGCTCGGAGAAGAGAGCCGTCGCGCCGCCCGTCGCGAAGGGAAAGAGCAGGTTCGTGCCGGTCGCGTAGCCGAAGAACAGTTTCGGCACTGAGACCGTCACGTCCCTGTCGCAGACCTTCAGCACGCTCTTCGCGTAACATTCCGTGTTGTAGGGCAGATCGTGTTGCAGGTGCAAAGCGCCCTTCGGATGGCCGGTCGAACCGGACGTAAAGAGCCAGATCGCCGGGTCGTCGCGATGCGTGTCGGCGGGCGTCAACTCGTCAGCCTGCGCCTCGACGATCTGCCGGAACGAGTGGAACTCGCCGCACCCTTCGCCCACCACCAGAACGTCTTTCAAGTACCGCGCGTCGCGCGAGGCCGACGCGAAATGTTCGACGAGCGATTCGTGTATGACGGCCACGCCCGCGCGCGTGTATTCAAGATAGTATTTGTAATCCTCCGCAGGCAGCAGCGGGTTGACCATCGTCACGACCGCACCGATGCGGCTCGTGCCGAACCACGTCCAGACGAACTCCGGGCAGTCGGGCAGCACGATCAGCACGCGGTCTTCCACGCGCACGCCCAGTTCGCGCAACGCGCCCCCGACGCGATTCGACATCCGCACCGCGTCCGCGTACGTGTACGTCTCGTCCTCGTAGTAGAGACAGGTCTTGCCCGCGCGCCCTTCCTCTACGTTGTGATAGAGGAAGTATTCGGCCATGTTGAAGCGTTCGGGAAACTGAATTGATGAATGATTCATCGGCTCATTGATTCAATTTCTTCATTTGCTGAACGGGCAGCCCGAAGCACCGTGTTTCGTGTCGAGGTAGGTGCGGGCCTCCCAGAGTTCGGGGAAGAACTTTTTGTCGAGCGTCGTTCTCAAATAGCCGACGCCCTCGCTGCCGCCCGTGCCGCGCTTCGTGCCGACCATGCGCTCGACCATGCGGACGTGATGCGTGCGCCACAGCGAAAAGTATTCGTCGTGTGCGATCAGGTTTTCCGCCAGCACGAACTCCTCGTAGCGTTCCTCGAAGTGCGTGAGAATTTCAAACACGGCGCGCGTCCGCCGTCCATAAAGCGGGCGTCGCTCGTCCTCCGTGAGCGAAATGTCGTCGGGCGGAGCGTCAAAGCCGCGCCGCGTGAGCAACGCGTAGAAGGCGTCGCCCAGAGCAGGAGCGTCGAAGCGCGCACGCAAACGACCCGATGCGAACTCGTCTCCGCCGAAGGCGCGCAAAACGGCAGGGTCTTTGAGGCCGGACGTGAATTCGATCTCGCGAAACTGCATGGACTGAAAACCGCTCGCCGGGTTCAACTCGTCGCGAAAGCCGAGGAAACTAATCGGCGTCATCGTCTCAAGGATGTGTATCTGCTGGACGAGCAATTTCTCGATTTCGACGACGCGCGCCAGCGCACGCGACGCGACGGCCACGCGGTCTTCGCCGAGCGCCAACATCGCCGCGTCCAACTCGTGCAGCACCTGCTTGAACCACAACTCGTAAGCCTGATGAATCGTGATGAAGAGCAGTTCGTCGTGATGCGCGGGGTCGGACAGGCAATCTTGCAGCCCGATCAAATCGGCCACGCGCAGATACTTATTGTATGAGAGCGGCGCTCCGCCGCCGTATTCTTTAGACATATGAAAACGTGACGAGTGGCGAGCGACGGGCAAGAGGCTTTTAACTTATCACCTGTCACACGTCGCTGCTTTTAAAAGGCCGCGCCCGCCGCTTCGTGTCCTTCGTGCGCGCCGGTGTCAATGATGTCGCGCATCTCGCGGATGACGAGTTCCAGTTCCTCGTCTTTCGTGTAGAAGTGCGGCGAGATGCGGACGCCCGCGCCGGGGCGAAAGTCCACGATGAACTCGCGGCGGATGAGTTCGCGCGTGACCGCACCGGCCTGCGGCACATTGATGGTAATCGTGCCGCCGCGCCGCGTCGCATCGCGCGGGCTGGTCACGTCAAAGCCCGCCTCCGAGGCCAACTCGATGAGCCGCGTCGTCTGCCGCACGCTCTTGCGTCGAATCGCCTCGACGCCGATCTCGTTGATGATTTTGTAGCCGGACGCGGCGGCGTAGAGCGCAGGGATAGCGGGCGAGCCGTGGAGAAATCGCGCGATGCCTTCGTCATAACGAATCGGCCCATCTTCAAAAGAGAAGGGCGCGGCGTGCGCCATCCAGCCCGTGACCTTCGGCTCTAAGGTTTGTTGCAGGCGCGGCGCGACGTAGAGATAACCAGCGCCGGGGCCGCCGCAGAGCCACTTGACCGAGCCGCCCGTCGCGAAGTCAACGTCCAAATCCCTGACGCTGAACGGCACTGTCCCCGCCGATTGATACGTGTCGAGCACGACGAGCGCGCCGACCTCGTGCGCCCGCTCCGTAATCGCCCGCGCGTCCTGCAAAAAGGCGCTCTTGAACAGAACGTGCGAGAGCGGGACGAGCAAAGTCTCTTCATCTATCGCCGCGAGCGTGCGTTCGAGAGAGACGGTGATGCCGTCGTCGGATTTAATCTTCTCGACGCGGAAACGCCCGTCGCGCGCGTGCGCTTCATAGACGTACATGACGGAGGGGAATTCGAGTTCGGAATAGACGATTTTGTTGCGGCGCGTCTCCGGCGTCGTGTCGAAGCACGAGAGGATGAGCGACTGGCAGACAGAGACGTTCTGGTGCATGGCGATGGTGCGCGGCTCCGCGCCGATGATGCGCGCGATTTCATCGCCGACCGTGAGCGGCATGTCCCACCAACCTTCGGCCCACGCACGCACGCCGCGCGTCGCCCACACGTCGGCGTACTCGTGCAGGCGGTCGAACGTGCTCCTCGGCATCGCGCCGAGGCTGTGCGAGATGAGATACACGGCCCCTTCGAGAATCGGGAACTCGCGCCGCCACTCTAAAAGCTCGTCCGTCAAACGTCGCCTCCTGCATCGAAATGAAGTTTATGAAAATGGAAAATTTGCGCTCCGCAAGTATATTCGACGGCGCGTGGAACGTCTATCGGATGAATTTGATGAATGGATAAACGGAGGGCTTCAGCAGTCCTTGAAACGTTATTTGCCGCGCGCCACTTTGCCGATCTCTCGTTCGGCATCCACCGGCAGGCGATGAAACATCGGCGAGGGCGCTTTGAGGTTGTAGGCGGCGATGCTTCGGTTGATGCCTGCGATTCGTTTGCGGAACGAACTCAAGACACTCTGCCAGTCGGCCTCGGCCTGTTCGAGACGACGGCGCGCGTGCGGCGTCTCTTGATAGACGCGCCACGAGCGCATCAGGTCGGCCAACGCGCCCTCGACGGATGCTTCGATCTCTTTCCTCTCTTCAATCCACGGCAGAGAAAAACCGTTGTTCCTGAGCAGGCGATGTGCCGTCCGCATCGACGGGTCTTCAAACGGATTCTCTTCGAGATTGATCGGCTGACCCTTGCCCGGCAAATCATCGAACGCTCCCTCTTTCATGGCGTCCTTAATCTTCTCTTCGACGAGTTTGTCCCAATTGCTCATGACGAAATCCTTATTGTGAAAGCCGACGACGTAGAGTCGCTGATGAAAGATAAAATGCTGACGACCGGATGCCGCCGTCTCTCTTCGTACGCCCGACGGCAAGCTCTAGTTCCGCTTCACTGGCAGCGAACGCACGGGCGGATACCGCCGCCGCTGCCGTGTCCTTCACAAAACTGCTAAACTCGAACGCGTCCGAAAACTTGAATCCGCATGTGGCATTTCGATCACCCGATTCGACACGACATCCCCGCAACGCGCTGGCCGACACGCGAAGAAGCGGCCCGCGCGCTTCTTTTTCAGCCCGTCCGCGTCGGCCCGCTGAGCCTTCTCAGCCGGACGTGGGTTCCGGCGATGGTTCCGTGGCGCGCGACGGAAGACGGCTTTGTGACGCGCGAGAATCTCGACTGGTACGCGCGCTTCGCGGAGGGGCGGCCGGGCGCTATCGTCGTCGAAGCGACGGGCGTGCGCGACATCCCTTCGGGGCCGCTCCTGCGCATCGGTCACGACCGTTTCATCCCCGGCCTTAAAGAACTGGTCGAAGTCGTCCGCCGCGCGAGCGCGGGCGAGACGCGCCTGTTCATCCAGATCATAGATTTCCTCTCGGTCAAACGCCGCCCGGAAAAGTCGAAGTTCTTCGAGCGTTTCCTGACGCTCGACAATCGCCACCGCCGCGCCCTCGCAGAAGCGACCGGGGACGAAAGCTGGCTTGAGCGTGACGAGCGCGAGACGCGCGCATTTCTCTCGAACGCGCCCGACGATTTAATCGAAACGGTGCTCGACGAGCGCGAGTCCGAGTCGCTTCGTTTCGGCTATCGCGAGAGCGTCACGGACACCGACCTCGAACACGTGCGCGAACTGCCGCGCGTGCTTCCACGCATCTTCGCCGACGCCGCCGCGCGCGCGCGCACAGCGGGCTTCGACGGCGTGGAACTCCATTACGCGCACGCCTACACGATGGCGTCGTTCCTCAGCGCGCGTAACGACCGCGCGGACGGCTACGGCGGGACGCTTGAGAATCGCGTGCGTCTGCCGCTCGAAGTCTATGCGACGGTGCGCGGGCGTGTCGGCACGGACTACGCGGTGGGCGCGCGCTTTCTCGCCGACGAGGTGATCGAAGGCGGCAACCGGATTGAGGATGCCGTCTATTTTGCGAAGGAGTTCGCGCGCGCAGGGATGGATTTTCTCTCGATCTCGAAGGGCGGAAAGTTCGAGGATGCGAAGCAGCCGAAGGTCGGGCAGGCCGTTTATCCTTACACGGGCCGGAGCGGTTATGAATGCATGCCGACGGTCAGGTCGGACGAGCGCGGCCCCTTCGGTCGCAACGTCCCGCTCGTCGCCGCGATCAAACGCGCACTCAACGACGCGGGCTTTCAAACTCCGGTTGTCGCCGCCGGCGGCATCGCGACGTTTGAACAGGCGGAAGACATCCTGCGGCGCGGCGAGGCCGACATCATCGGCGCAGCCAGACAGGCGCTCGCCGACCCCGACTGGTTCTTGAAGGCGAAACTGGGGCGCGGCGCGGAGGTGCGTCGCTGCACCTACACGAACTATTGCGAGGGACTCGACCAGTCGCACAAGCAGGTCACGTGCAAGCTCTGGGATCGCACCGATCTTGACGAGGCGGGCGTCGCCCTCTCATCCGACAAACGGAGACGCCTCATCCCGCCGGTTTGGGAAGCGAAAGAGGTTTGATTAGCGGTTGCCGTCGAGTAATCAGGTGGTCGCTGTGGAGTAATCAGGCGTGCGCCTTCACGTATGCCTCGTAGTCGGCGGCGAATCGCGGGTCGCGCTTCTTCACGTTCTCGAAGTCAACCTTCTTACTTCTCGTCATCAACTCGTAGGCGAAGGGCAGCGGGTCGAGGTGCGTGTAGTCTTTGACGTGCTCGAACCAGATGCGACTCTCGGTCGCGGCCTCCTGATACGACTCGATGACGGGTCGCCGCACGCGCTCGAACCCGGCGAGCGCGGCCTGCACATCCATCCCGGCGGCGAAACATCCGAAGAGCGCGATTGAGTCTTCGAGGGCGAGCTTCGTCCCCGACCCGATGGAGAAGTGCGCCGTGTGCAGGGCGTCGCCGAGCAGCACGACGTTCTCGTGTCGCCAGCGCGCATTCTTGACGAGCAGGAAATTGACCCAGCGCGAATTGTTCGACAGCAATTCGTGTCCGCCCAAATCTCTCTCGAACACTCCGGCGAGATGCGCGCGCGTCTCGGCGTCCGACATCGCCGTGAAGCCGGAGCGTTGCCACGTCTCCTCGTCGCATTCGACGATAAAGGTGCTCAACTCTTTGTTGAATTTATAGGAGTGAGCGGCGAACGTGCCCGCCCCCGACTCGCGGAAGGAGAGCGTCAAGCCGTGAAATAATTGCCGCGTGCCGTACCAGATATAACGGTTGCGCCCCTCGCTCAAAGTGGGCCGGAAACTCTCCGCGTAGCACCGTCGGACTTCGCTGTTCACGCCGTCCGCGCCGACGAGCAGATCGCAATCCTTTAACTCTTCAACGTCGCCGACGTTGCATCCGAAGCGCAACTCGACGCCGAGTTCGGTACAACGCTCCTGCAAAATATTGAGCAGCGCGATACGCGCGACGCCCGCAAAGTCGTTGCCGCGAATCGTGATCTTCTCGTCGCGATAGAGCACGTCAACGTTGTCCCACGTCTCGAACCGTTCCGTGATGCGCCGGTGCGACTCCGCATCAGCCGCGCGCAGATTCGAGAGCGTCCTTCCGGAAAAAACCACGCCCCACCCGAACGTGTCGCCCGCGGCGTTCCGCTCGTAGATTGTGATCGCGTGCGACGCATCGTGCCGCTTCATCAAAATCGCGAAGTACAGCCCGGCAGGCCCGCCGCCGATGACGTTGATTTTCATAGAATCGTTGAGAGCGCCGCTCGCCCGAACGACGACGCGAAACATTCTTCTTGCTTGTGTGTTATGAGAGAAAATAGAAGCAGGAATTTCATCCCGACGGCTCTGTTATTCTTTCAACATCTCGCGCGCGATGATGAGTTTTTGAATCTCGGACGTGCCTTCGTAAATTCTGAGGGCACGCACGTCGCGGTAGAGGCGTTCGACGACGCTGCCGTGCACGACGCCCTGCCCGCCGTGTATCTGGACGGCTTCGTCTATGATGCGCCACGCAGCTTCTGTGGCGTAGAACTTGGCCTCGCTCGCGGCGCGTGTGAGGTCGGGGCGGCCCGCGTCCTTCATGTGCGCGGCGCGATAGACGAGCAGACGCGCGGCGTCGAGTTCCGTCCCCATGACGGCGAGTTTTTCCTGTATCAGTTGATGACCGCTGAGCGTGACGCCGAATTGAATGCGCGTTTTCGCGTAGTGCAGTGCTTCGTCGAGCGCCCGCCGCGCCATCCCGCAGGCCGCCGCGCCGACGCTCGCGCGGAACATGTCCATCGTCCGCATGGCGAGGCGAAATCCGTCGCCTTCATCGCCCACGCGGTTCTCGGCTGGAACTCTCACGTTGTCGAAGGCGAGTTCGCCAATCGGGTGCGGCGAGATGAGTCGCGTCCGTTCGACGACGCGGAAGCCGGGCACGCGCGCGCCGACGATGAAGGCGGAGACGACTGCGCGCCCGTCAGAGCGCGTGCCTGTGCGCGCGAAGACCGTGTAGAAGTCGGCCAGCCCCGCGTTCGAGATAAAACACTTACGCCCGTTGATAACGTAAGCGTCGCCGTCGCGCGCGGCTGTTGTCTGAATAGCAGAGACATCCGACCCCGCATCCGGCTCGGTCAGCGCGAAGGCGGCGACGGAGCGGCCCGTGCGCGCGCGTTCGAGCCAAAAATCGCGCACGTGCTCCGTCGCGCCGAGACTGATGGCGAATGTTCCCAGACCCTGCATCACGAAGGCGAGGTCGGCGAGCGAAGAAGAGTAGCCGAGCGCCTCGCGCACCACGCA
>JBAVPI010000344.1:0-3746 GCA_049692915.1 Pyrinomonadaceae bacterium | reverse complement strand
CTGCCGCGCCCGCTCGCGGTGGCGACGGGCCGACGGATGGGACGCCTCGCTTACACGCTCGCAGGAGGCTTGCGCCGCACCGGCATGCGTAACCTCGAACTCGCCTTCCCGGAAAAAAGCAGGCGTGAGCGCGAGTTGATTCTGCGCGGCTCGTTTATCAGTCTCGGTCGGCAGTTGGGCGAGGTCAGCCAGTTTCCACGCGCGACCGCAGAGAGAATGCGCGCCGTCGTCGAGTACAACGGCGAAGACGTGAAACTGCTCGACGTGGCGCGCGAGCGCGGGCGCGGAGTCATCTTTCTCACCTCGCACCTCGGCGCGTGGGAGATTCTCTGCTTCGCTCACTCCATCCTCTACAACCCGATCAGTTTCCTCGTCCGCCCGATTGATAACCCGCGCATCGAAGATTTGGTCGAAGGCTTAAGGACGCGCTTCGGCAATCAGCCGATTGACAAAAAGATGGCCGCGCGCACGGCCATGCGCCTGCTGCGCGACGGCGGCACGCTCGGCATCCTCGCAGACTTAAACACACAGGAGCGCGAAGGCGTCTTCGTGCCCTTCTTCGGCCACCTCGCCTGCACGACCGCCGGAGCCGCGACCCTCGCCCTGCGCACAGACGCGACCGTCATCCCCGTCTGCGCCCCCTGGGATGAAGAGCGGCAACGCTTCGTCTTTTACGGCGGCCCCGTCATCGAACTCGTCCGCACGGGCGACCCCAAGCGTGACGTGGAGATTAATACCGCACGCTTCACCGCCGCCATCGAACAACAAATTCGTTCCTACCCGGATCAATGGATGTGGATTCATAAACGCTGGAAGACACGTCCTCAAGGCGAGCCGGATTTCTACGCACGACCGCAAAAACAACGTTCCGACACAAATATGCTCCCCGTGAAGGCTCGCGAGAAGGATTTTAAAGCATAAACCAAGAAATTGTGCCGACGGTTAACCCTTAAGTACCAACCACTTAACAGGAAGCGACGCATTTTGTTACAAAATTGTGTGGAAAATCTGTATTTTATGCTTGACAGGTCACGGTGATTCAGTGTAATTTCACACAAGTTACGAAGCTTAAACATTTCAAGAATGTACTTCGCTGATACTTGAAAGCGCGGTTGTCGGGTTTTCTTCAATCTTACGGGCAGAGGGCCTTTCGTTTTTATATGCTCTCTTGAAGATTGAGTTCAACATTTAGCTATATTTCGTCCATCCCAACACGACCGCCACAACCGCCGGATAGTTCGTATGTGACTATCTCCAGCACACGTCAACGCCACCCTGAATCTCCGAGCCTGCCAAAAGTTCTGCCCCGTTGGTCTTTCATTAGACTGACGGGGCCCTTTCATTTTCCGTGACCACTACATCGCCAGACCGCCGTCGGCTTGAATCACCTGCCCTGTGACGTAGCGCGCGGCGTCGGAGAGCAGAAAGCACGCAATCTGCGCCACCTCTGCGGGTTCGGCGAAGCGTTTCATCGGAATGTTTTCGAGTAACTTCTCGCGGTAAGCTTCGTCGAGCGCCTGCGCCATGTCGGTCGCGACGAGTCCGAGCGCGAGCGCGTTAACGGAGACGTTGCGGCTTGCGACCTCTCTGGCGAGCGCCTTGGTCAAACCGATCAGACCGGCCTTCGACGCCGAGTAGTTCGTCTGGCCCGCCATGCCGACGACGCCGCTGATGGAAGAGATATTGAGAATCGAGCCGCCGCCCTCCTGCCTCAGCATGTGGCGCACGGCGGCGCGCGAAAAGTTCCAAGCGCCTTTGAGGTTGGTGTCAACGACCGCGTCCCAGTCATCTTCCTTCATGCGCAGGATCAGATTGTCGCGCACTATCCCTGCGTTGTTGACGAGAAAGTCTATCCGCCCGAAAGCGTCCTTCACTTCCTTGACCATCGCGGATGAAGCCTCCGTGTTCGCCACGTCGCACTGGGACGCGAACGCCTTGACGCCCAACGCTTCGATCTCATCCTTTAGCGAACCCGCCGCCTCCGCGCTTTTCGCGTAGTTGAAAGCGACGGAAGCGCCGCGTCGCGCCAGTTCGAGTGCGATGGCGCGACCGATGCCGCGCGTCGCGCCGGTGACGATGGCCGCACGCCCGGAAAATAATTTGGTTTCGTCGCTCAAGTTTTGCGTCCTCTACTTGTTATTCAAATCCAGAGAGCGTAAGTACTCGCGGAACTGCGGGCCGAGGTCTGGCCGCTTCAACGCGAACTCGACGGTGGCGATGAGGAAGCCGAGTTTGTCGCCCGCATCGTGGCGCGTGCCTTCAAAGCGCACGGCGTAGAAAGGGCGCTTCCTGAGCAGCGAGCGCATCGCGTCGGTGATCTGTATCTCGCCGCCCGCGCCCGGCGTGGTGCGCTCGATCTCGTCGAAGATGTCGGGAGTCAGAATGTAGCGCCCGATGATGGCGAGGTCGGAGGGCGCTTCCTCGTAAGGCGGTTTTTCGACCATGTCCTTGATTTTATAGACGCCGTCGCGCACCTCTTCCGCGTCAATCACACCGAAGCGCGAAATGTTTTCACCGGCGACCCTCATCGTGCCGATGACGGGCGCGTCGAACTCTTCATAAACATTCAACATCTGTTTGAGCGCGGGAACTTCCGCGTCAACCACGTCATCGGCGAGCATGACGGCGAACGGCTCGCCTTCCACGAAGTCGCGCGCTTGCAGGATGGCATGGCCGAGGCCGAGCGCCTCCTTCTGCCTGACGTAGCTGATGCGCGCCAGATCGGACACAGAGCGGGCGGCGGCGTGCAGGTCGTCTTTGCCGCGCGTGCGGAGCAGGTGTTCCAACTCGAAAGAGATGTCGAAGTGGTCTTCGATGGCCGACTTGCCGCGCCCCGTGACGATGATGATGGACTCGATGCCGGAAGCGACGGCCTCTTCGACGGCGTACTGGATGAGCGGCTTGTCCACGAGCGGCAGCATCTCTTTGGGCGACGCCTTTGTCGCGGGCAAAAAGCGCGTGCCGAGTCCGGCGGCGGGAAAGACAGCTTTGCGAATTCTCTGCGGCATAAAAAGTACGCGTCCCCTTGTCCGGGTCAAACTCAAGTCGTCAGGCGCGGTCAGCAGTGATTGAATCGCGCGGATGTTCGGGCTGAATCATGTGACCGAAATGAGCGCCCGCTTGACAGCTTTGCGCGGCGTCCATTAGGTTCAATTTTTCGTTGACGACCCGGTTGACGAAAGACGTAACAGATATCACACGTTGAAGGATGGCGGCAAATGCTCGACCTTATTTACGTCCGCGAAAATCTTGAGCGCGTGCGCGTCGCGCTGGACGCACGCGGCTTCCCCACGGCGGCGCTCGACGACTTCGCCATGCTCGACGCCGACCGTCGTCGCATCATTGCCGAATCGGATGCGCTCAACGCGGAGCGCAACGCCGCGAGCCGTGTCATCGGCGCGTTAATGAAAGATGGAAAGAAGGACGAGGCAGAGGCGAGCCGACGCGAAGTCGGCGAGTTGAAGGAGCGCATCGCCGCACTCGAACGCGAACGCGATGATGCGGAAGCGCGAATGCGCGAGTTGCTCTCCACGATTCCGAACGTCCCCGACGCGAGCGTCCCCGTCGGCGCGGACGAGCACGCGAACGTGGAGATGCAACGGTGGGGCAGCGCGCCCGTGTTCGACTTCGAGCCGCAGGATCACGTTGACCTCGGCACGTCGCTCGGCATCCTTGACCTCGAACGCGCGGCGAAGATCGCGGCGGCGCGCTTCGCCATCCTCAAGGGCGCGGGCGCGAAGTTGGAG
>JBAVPI010000343.1:0-9854 GCA_049692915.1 Pyrinomonadaceae bacterium | reverse complement strand
GAACCTCGCGCGCTATTTTCTCGAACAGGTCGCGCAACGCGTCGGCGACGAGCGCGTGCAGGTCTATAAAGTGCGCTGCTTCGAGACGCCGACGAGCGTCGCGACGTATCAGGCGGATTAGGCAAAGGCCACAAGCGCACGCCTATCTCTCTTTTAACCTGCACTACGCAATTTCAAAAACGATTCCGCCACCACCACCTCCGCCGCCGGGGAAGCTTCCGCCGCCGCCGTAATCGTCACCACCGCCGCCAAAATATCTGGGCCGCGGGTTGTTATCAATCCCGTGGAGGTGAAACACCACGCCGTCTCGGACGCCGAGGTCTTCGAGGTTGTCTTCCACGCCGACCGGAGAAAACTTCGGCCCGTCCTTTGTCATCACGACGGCCTTGATCTGTTGCTGTTTGTTGAGGTCAAGACCGTTCCACACATCTTCGGCGCGTGTGTCAACCAGAACCCAACGCACTTTGAAAGTCAGCGCCGTCCCGAAACTGGCCTCTTCCTTAACGCCCGTCGTGTTTTGAGCCTGCCGTAGTATGTAATTGACGCCCGCGCGCGGCGGAACTTTCAGGTAGCTGATGATCCCCGTGTTCGCCGATTCGATGGCGACGCGGATGAGTTCTTCGGATTTCGCCGACGCATTGACGAGCGTGGCGAGCGTGTCGGCGATGGAGTCAATCCCTTCATCGAACTCCTTATAGACGAGCGGCGTCAGCAGCGGAAAGGCGTCGAGCACAGCATCTCTGGAGTTGAGGATGAGCGGGAGAAACTTCTTCTGTCCCGTTTTGTTTTGCAGGGCGAAGGCCGTGTCCATCTCGGCAATCGTCCAGTGGCGTTGCAGGAAATTGTGCGACAGGCAGAGAAGCGTGTAACGGCTCTTCCTGAACCATTCGTTGATTTTCGAGGGGAAGCTATCTCCCCAGAGGGAGTCTTCGTTGTCGAGCAGATAGGAAACGTTGCGCGCCCTGAGCGCCTCGGCCAGAGGTTGCACGTACTGTGTGTTATCGGCGCTGGCATGTGAGATGAAATAGTCTTCAACGGATTGAGGCATATCGGTCATGGCTGACTCCTTTGCGGCGGGCGAAGACTGACAGGGATGAGTTGAAAGAGCGACGGCGAGGCGCACGGAAATTATAACCCACGGGTGCTGACGGCTCTCGCCGCGCGTGGATTCTAACTCAAAACCGACTCGACGCTCCAACCGGACGCAGCGGCGCTCAGGTAGTCATGAGCGCCGGAATGTCTATCTTGTATTTCTTGATTTTGCTGTAGAGGCGCGGGCGGTAGATGCCGAGAAGGTTGGCCGCCGCCTGCTTGTTGCCGCCCGTGCGTTGGAGCGTCTTTTCGATGACGAGTTTTTCGATCTCTTCGAGCGTGAGGTTGGGCGGCACGTCCCAAGCATTGCCCTGCGCGCTCTTTTCCGGGAACGCGCCGTTGTCGAATGGCAAGTCAACCGGCTCGACCTTGCCGCCTTTGGCGAGCAGCACGGCGCGCTCGATGACGTTCTGCAACTCGCGCACGTTGCCGGGCCAACCGTGGCCGAAGAGGCGTTGATAGGCGACCTGCGAGATGCCCGTGATGGGCCGCTGGTACTTGCGCGCGTAGAGCTTCAGGAAGTGCTCCGTCAACAGTTGAATATCTTCCGTGCGTTCCCTGAGCGGCGGAACGTGAATCGTGATGGTCGAGATGCGGTAGAAAAGGTCGTCGCGCAGCAGCCCGTCGCGAATGGCGTCAGCGGGCGGGCGATTCGTCGAAGAGATGAGACGAAAATCAACGGCGTAGGTTTTCTCCGAACCGATCTTACGATAACTGCGCTCTTGCAGGACGCGCAAAAGCTTGGGCTGAAGCTCGACCGGCATCTCCGAGATTTCGTCGAGCAGGAGCGAGCCGCCCGCCGCGTGCTGAATCAACCCGTCCTTGTCGGCGTGCGCGCCGGTGAAAGCTCCCTTCGTGTGGCCGAAGAGTTCCGACTCGATCAGTTCTTTCGGCAGCGCCGCACAGTTCACTTTGATGAAGGCTTTCTTGGCGCGCAAAGAATTGTAATGAATCGCGTTGGCGATCAGTTCTTTGCCCGTGCCGGACTCGCCGACGATCAAGACGTTGGCGTCCGACTTGGCGACCGACTCGATGGTTTCGTAAATCGTCTGCATCTGCCGGGATGCGCCGATGATGCTGAAATACTCCGTGCGCGTCGAAAGCTGGCGACGCATCGTCTCGGTCTCGGTCATCAATTCAAAGCGCTGGTATGCGCGCTCGACGAGCGGCAGGAGGATGTCGAAGTCGAAGGGTTTTTCGAGAAACCAGAAGGCCCCCGCCTTCGTCGCTTCGACCGCACGCTCGACCGTGCCGTGGCCGGTGACGACGATCACTTCCGTCGAGGGGTGCGTGTCCTTGATGTGGCGCAGCACTTCCATCCCGTCCGAGTCGCCGAGGCGCAGGTCGCAGATGACGATGTGATGACCGCCGCGGTCGAATAGTTCAATCGCTTCGGCCCCGCTCGAAGCCGTATCCACCGTGTAGCCTTCCTCGGTCAGATTCTGCTTGAGCGAATCGGCCATCATCGGCTCGTCGTCAACTACGAGTATGCGTACCTCTTTACGTTCCACTTCGACCTCTCTCTTCGTTCATCGAGTTTGAGAGTGCCCGCACATCAAAGCACTCAGGGGATAAAGCGTGTGTCCGCGTCGTCGAAACATTTGCCGCGAGATGCGACGGGCCGCGTCTCGTGCCCGTTTGAGTCGAACTATTCTGCTCAAGGCTCAAGCGGCAGGCGCGCGCGCAACGTGTCCGAGTGATGGCTCACGTCTCCGCCGTGGGCCTTGATAATTTTCCCTGCGAGCGCCATCCGCAGCCCGCTGCCGCCGTTGAAACTGGCGAAGAGGTCTGCGCCTTCGCCGGACTGCGTGATTCCGCTCCATTCAATCACCGCGGCAGGCGCACCGGCGTCATCGTCCCGGCGTAGATGGATTGAAGGTAACGTCGCGTCCTGTGCGTCGCCCGTCGTGCGCCCGCCGCCGGAAATTGTTTTCAGGGCGTCTTCAAGCGCAGCAACGTCGAAAGAACCTGCGTATGAACCGGGTTCAACCTCGACCGCACGCTCGCCCTTCGCGTTTTCCAGAACGCGCGCGAGGTCTGTGCCCGGCTGACGGCGCAGTTCGATGGGACGGCCCAGACGGACGAGCAGCGTCATGTCTCCGGCGGCGCGTTCCAACCCGGCGATTAATTTGGCGACGGTCTCCTGTTCGTCCGCGGGCCGCTCGCTCTTCTCCATCCGCTTGCGCAGGAACGTGGCATAGAGTTTGAGACCATTCAGTTGATTTTTTAGATCATGGACTATCTGGACAGAGGCGCTGCCGAGTTCGCGAAGAGTTTCGTCGTCTTGTAATTCCGTCTTTAAAGGCTTCATCATGCTTCGACGACTCTCGCGATGACCGCCACTGATGCGTTGGCGGAAAACTCCCGGCCCGCAAATCCTGTACGGATTACACCCAAATCTTTTAATTTTTTGTGTCGTGATTCGATGCGAAAGCTTAACAGAAATGCTGACTGTTTGCTAGTCATACGGCGGCTGCGATACCGGGGCATGTGAGCGCGTCGGGCCGTGAGGGGTTGAAAGTGAATGACCGATAGTAACGGCACCGGGCCGGTCGTACTGGTTGTCGAAGATTTTGAAGATAACCGCTTCATGATGCGAAGATTGCTGGAGATGAGCGGTTATCAAGTGCTTGAGGCCGTCAACGGTCAAGAGGCCGTCGAGATGGCACACGAAAAAGCCCCCGACATCATCCTGATGGACTTGAGCCTGCCGAAACTCGACGGTCTGGCCGCGACGCGACGGATACGCGAGCACGACGGCTTAAAAAAAGTCCCCATTATTGCCGTCTCCGCACATGACACAGCCGACTTTCATGCGGATGCGCTGGCTGCCGGTTGTAACGAATACGTCACCAAGCCGATTGATTTCGACCAGTTAATCACGCTTCTGGATAAGCTGGTCGAACGTAAATCGTGAAAGGTTAAAGCGGGAGTCCGACCAATGATTTGCGCCCGCACAGCAACGCCCTCCTCTTATGCGCGAACGCTTCACATCCATTCTTCGCCAGCAAATAGACTCAATTACACGCGTGTGGGTTGATGAAATCTACGTTGACCGCCGCACGCACCTGCCGCTCATCCTCTCGGCCAGAGAACAGGTAGAATTTCTCCCGGAGCTTTCCGACGAGCTTTCGTTCGTGCTCGACAGCGCCGCCACTCCGGTCGAAATCTGCGAGGCCGCGGAGCGTCTGCGCGTCTATCCGCAGGTGCGTTTCCAGCAGGGCGTTTTGATTGACGAGATGGCACGCGAGTTGATGCTGTTACGAGACGTGTTCAATAACATTCTGTGGCACGAGGCTTTGAGGGCCACAGGCGTTGATGTCCGGGGCATGGGAGATGTATTGCGCCGGACAAACATTTTTTTCGACGAATTGATCGCGCAGTCAATCCTGACTTACGCGGCTTGTCTGCGGCCCGGCGTGCCAACCAGAGCTTCCGTCTGGCCGCCGCCGCGCAGACGCCGGATGGCAGAGCGGCCCGAAGCGAGCGAACTTTGATGAAACGCGATGGAGAGACGAAAGCTACGCTCGACGTGCGCACCAAACTTCTGGTGCTGCTCGCCCTGCTGTCTCTGCCGCTGCTGATCATCAGCCTCCTCCAACTCCACAGCTACCAGCGAAACGTCAACGAGCAGGCGGCCACGATCACGCGCATGGAGACGACCGCCGCCGCCGGTGTTCTCGAATCGTGGGTCGAAGACCACCCTGCATTAACCAATTCCGCTGCGCCGGTCACACCCGAAGACGCACGCGAGCTTTACGCGCTCGTGGCGCGGCAGACAATGGCAGACCCCGACACGGCTCTCGCGATTTTCGACGCGCGCGGGCGTGTGTTGTCGCGTCTGTCAGGCGAATCGTCGCCCGCGCCGACGGGCTTTCCCGTCAACGCCGAGCAACGGAGTTGGAGCGACGGGACGGTGCGCGTGACGGCTGCGCAGAGGGCTGAACCGTCCGGTTGGAGCGTCGCCGTCGGCGTGCCTCTGCCGGAACACACGCCCGCCGGTCGCGCCATCCTGCTGCTCACCGCGACATGGGCTTTGACGTTATTCGCTTCCAGCTTGATCGCTGTGTGGACGGTCAGGAGATTTACGAATCCGTTGCGCAGACTGGCGGCGACGGCCTCGACCTTCGGCGGCGGAAATTTACAGGAACGCGCCGCGGTCGAGACGAGCGACGAGGTCGGCACGCTCGCCCACAGCTTCAACCTGATGGCCGAAAGCCTGCAAAGCAGGTTCGACGCGGTCAAGCAGCAGAGCGCTTTCCTCGGCGAAGTGCTCGACAGCTTGCCGCTCGGTGTCGTCGTGCTCGACGCGCGCCTCATCGTGCGCAAAGTCAATACGACCTTTGCCGCCCTGACCGGGAGGGACGACGCAGAGTTGACGGGCCGCGGCGTGTACGAGGCGGCTGCCGGCCTCGCCGCCTTAAGCGACATCGTCGAAGACGTGCGGCGCACGCGACGCGCCTTCGTCAATTACAGCCTGCCGCTCGAACTCGCGTCGCCGCGCGCAGGTGTCACCGGCAGGGAAGGCGAAGAGGGAGCGAAATACTGGGACGTAATTTTGTGGCCGGTGAAGGAACAAAGTGAGGGGCGCGGCGATCTAATCCTCATTCTGTCCGAAGTCTCGAAGCGTGTGCGGGCCGAGAAACTCGCGACCGCTGCGTTCGCCTCCGAGAAGGCGCGCGCCGCCGAGCTTGAGAGCGTCATCAAGCAGATGGACGAGGGCGTCATCATCGTAGATGCGCGCGGGCGTTACCGCGTTAATCCGGCGGCGGCGCTCATCCTCGGTCGGCGGGCGGGGGAATTTCGCGACGGCGTAGAGGCGCTTGTCGCCGACATGCAGTTGCGCAGCTTGGACGGGCGCGTGCTGCCCGCCGATGAGACGCCGATCTTCCGCGCTTCGAGCGAGGGCGAGCACTCGTCCGGCGAGCAGTACAAGATTGTACGCGGGGACGGGGCGGAGCGCGTGCTGGCCGTCGGCGCAACGCCTCTGAACGGCGAAGACGGTGCGCGCGAAGGTGTGGTGGCGGTGTTCCGTGACATTACGGAAGAGGTCTTGAGCCATAACGAACTCGTCTCGGCCTACGACCGTCTGCGCGAGCACGACCGGCTCAAGTCGGCCTTCGTCGCCAACGTCAGCCACGAATTGCGCACGCCGCTGAACGTCATCATCGGGCTGTGCCAGTTGCTCGCGCTCGACCCGCAACTTCCGCTCGCTCCCCTGCAAGCGGACGCCGTGATGCGGATGCAGCGCAACGGGCGCTCGCTGCTCGAACTCGTCAACGACATGCTCGACTATTCGCGGCTTGAGGCCGGACACGCGGCGCTTCACGTCGAGGACGTTAACGTCGCCGATGTGGCGCGCGGCGTGTTGGGAGAATTTGAAGATGAGGCGCGTCTGAAAAATGTTCACCTGAGCATCGAAGTCTCACCCGGACTCGGAGTGGTCAGGACGGATCGGCGTAAACTTGAGAAGGTGCTCTCAAACCTCGTCAGCAACGCCGTGAAGTTTACCGCAGAGGGCCGTGTGCGAATCCGCGCGGCTGAAGAAGATGGCACTGACCGCTGGCGTCTTGAAGTTGCGGACACGGGCATCGGGATGTCCGACGAGGCTCTGAAATTTATCTTCGACGGGTTCAGGCAGGTGGACGACCGGCTCGCGCGCGCCTATAGCGGCGTGGGCCTCGGACTCGCCATCACGCGCAAGATCGTTGAACTGCTCGGAGGCGAGATAACGGTCGAGAGCGAGCAGAACGAGGGAAGTTGTTTTCGCATCACTTGGCCCCGCGCGGCACATCCGCGCACGGGTACGGGGTCGCTCATCAGCCGCAGTGAAGAATTGAACTCGCAGGGCGAGGCGGGTGCGCGTCCGATGCGAATCGTTCGTTAATCCAACCGCCCCGGTATTTGATAAACTCCGCGGATGAAAAGGAGTCAACCAATCGTGTCTCTCTGTCAGGAGTGCGAACAAGAGTTTTTAGACGAGCAGGGTATCTGCCCGCACTGCGGCAAACCCTCGACAACGGAAGCGCCTACAGCCGGAGAACCGACGAGCGCCACGGCTACATCATTGCAGACGGTCGCGCGCGAGCGTCGCATGAACGATGTGGAAACTGAACAGGCCGCCGACACTGAACAGGCCGCGGACACGCGCACGCCGACGATCTCTTCATTCGAGAGAAGCCGCGACGAAGGCAATCAGACGAAGCGCGCCATCTACATCGTCGTCGCGCTGGCTTCCGCCGTGCTCGTGGCCGGAGTCGTGTGGCTCGCGAGCCGCCCGAAAGCACAGACGACGACAGAACAACTCGCCGGCGCGATTCGACCCGGCACGCCTGAGTTCGAGCAATACCGTCAACGCCTCGTCGTAGATTTCGACCCGGACGAGGATGCTTCCAAAGGCGACCGCGCTCTCGGCGATATTCAGATCAACATGAAGCCGACGATTCGAAATTTCACCGGCAGGACGATCAGCGGGCTGGAATTTCACGCCGCCGGACTCGACCTCGACAAGCGCATCATCAGAGAACGCATCGCCGTCGTCCCCGTGCAACTCGACACCAACAAAATTTCAACGCCCAATATCTCGCTCATCTTCCCGAAGGACAACAGCCCCGCCAGTCTCAAACTGGAACTGACGGGCATCACGTTCAAATAGTGACGGGTGATAAGCGGGACGGGTAAGCGCTCTTAATCGCTCAAGAAGAGTTCTTCGAGGGGGTTGCCGACCGGCTGGACGGAGACAAGCCGCGCGCCGGAAGCGCGGACGGCAGCGAGTGCTTCATCAACCTGACTCTCGTTCGAGACTTCGACGCGTGCTCCTCCCGGTGTCGCCGTCATGCGCGCTCCTTCGAGCGAGGCGAGCGCCGCTTCGAGCCGCGTCAAGTCCGTCCCCGAAATTATCAATTCCATCGCCCGCTCGCCGCCGCCCATCCCACGCAATTCGTCGAGCCGCCCGACGTGCGCGAGTCGCCCGCTTCGCATGACGGCGGCGCGGTCGCAGAGCACTTCGATGTCGGCGAGGATATGCGAGCAGAGGAAGACGGTCGTGCCCGTCTCGCGTAAATTCCCGATGAGGTCGCGGACTTCGCGCCGCCCGATGGGGTCGAGTCCGCTCATCGGCTCGTCAAGAAAGACAATCTCCGGGTCGTTGACGAGCGCCTGCGCCAGCCCGACGCGTTGCAGCATCCCCTTGGAAAATTTCCGCAACCCTTTGTCCCAACTCTTCTCTTCGAGATGCACGCGCGCGAGCATGTCAGCCGCGCGACGCTTGCGCTCGACGCGGGTATAGCCGAACAACTCCGCGCAGTATTCGAGAAATTCGCGCGCCGTCAGGTAATCGTAAAAGTAAGGATGCTCCGGCAGATAACCGATGCGCGCGTGCATCGAGATGTCTTCAATGCTGCTGCCCAGAATAGTCGCGCCGCCCGCCGACGGGTACATCAGTCGCATGAGCAGCTTGATGGTCGTGGTCTTGCCCGCGCCGTTCGCGCCGAGGAAGCCGAAAATCTCGCCGCGCTCGACGCGAAGCGAAAGCCCGTCGAGCGCGCGCACCTTGCGCTTGCGCCAGAAGCCGACCTCGTAGTCCTTCGTCAGATTGTTGATTTCAACTGCGTGCGACATCGTCATCTCTCTTCACAATCCTCAACACGAAAATTCTATTTCTTCGGAATCTCTGAGCGCGCGTCGAGACGCACATCACAGGCGCTCGAATCGAGCACGTAGGGCACGCCCGTCGGGTCGAGCGGCGCGCCGCGCTCGTCCAATCTGAATTTCAAGGCGCGCAGGGCCGGAACAACATCGCGCCACAGAGAGGGACAACGACCGGCGCGCGATTGATAATCGGCGAGCACGCGGCGAATCGCGTCGCGCCCGTCGAGCGAGTCAATCTGAAGCAAACGCTTGTAGGCGAGCAGTCGAACTTGTTCGTCATCGCCCTCCGTGTACATTCGCCAGTACAGGTCGCGTGCCGTTTCGCGGCTTCCGCCTTTGACCTCCATTTGCGCCGACATCGGCTTCATCCACGTGGGAGCGCCGGGTTGGGCCGCGCCCTCGCGGTAAGCGTCGCTCGCTTCGCGGAAGCGATCCTGATGCCAGTAGATGTAGCCGAGGTGTTGATAGAGATGCCAGTCGTGCGGGTTGGCACGGATGCCCTTTTGCGTGAGCCGGAGCGCGGCCTCCACGTCAATCGAGGGCAGCACCACCGCGCCGTATTCATACGCCGCCATGAACTGCGGGTCGAGCGTCGTCGCGTGGTCGAGCAGTGTGCCGAGTTGTCGAACGTCGAGCGATTTGAGGTCGTCAATCTGAAGCGTGCCCTCGTGCGCGGTGAGCTTGCGCCCGACGTATTGCAGCGAGCGCAGCCAGTACCAATCGGCGACCAGCCCGTTGAAGCCGAGGCTCATGCGCCGCGCCGCTTCCGGCGAGACATAGAGTTGCTCCTCATCCTGCGCGGCGGACGGATGGACGGACGGGCGGTGCGCTTCCGCCCATCGCCCCGTGAAGAAGACGAGCACCAGCCCGAAGATGACGATGAGCGCGGGCATGACTTCCCTAACGTGCGAGACGCGCCGCGTGTCGGGTCGGCGCGGGACTGCGCTCGCTTTGTCATCGCGCTCCGTCATTTGAAATTGCGCCGGTTGAAGATGAGTGTGGCCGCGGCGAGGAGAACGGCGACATAGACGAAGCCGTACAGGGTGGCGGCGAAAAAGTGTTCGGGCGCAGGCGTCTGCCCGTGCGCGGCCTGATTGATGTACGCGTAGTTC
>JBAVPI010000342.1:0-2129 GCA_049692915.1 Pyrinomonadaceae bacterium | reverse complement strand
CCACATCACAGGCGAAGTCGTGCGGGTGGACGGCGGGCAATCGGTTTGATCTCTCACTGGGGTTTTAAAATCAGGAGCTACTCACCATGTCGCTGACAAGGCCAATCCTAATCGTAATCATGGTTATTGCTTGTCTCCCCGGCTGCATGCCCGGAGAAAGTGATGTCGTGCCATTTCAAGGAACTTCGATGCTGCCCGGCATCCGTGACAGCGAGAAGCTTCACATCATCAGATTTGACCGGGGCGCCAAATTTGAGGTCAAGCGGGGCGACATCATCATGTTTTTATATCCCGAAGACACTACCAAGTTTTATATAAAACGCCTGATCGGTCTGCCCGGCGAGAGTGTGGAGATTCGCGCGGGGAAAGTCGTCATTGACGGTCGGGAATTGGATGAGCCATACGTCGATCCGAAACTCAATCAAGCGGGCGAGTCGCGGCAGGCCGTTACTATTCAAGAACACAATTATTACGTGTTGGGGGACAATCGCGATAGTTCGAGTGACTCGCGTTCGTGGGGGTCGGTGCCGGAAAAAGATATCCTCGCCAAGGTGGTTAATAAATAAGATGGTGAGACTGACATGTCGGAATTGAGCAGGTACGACATCGACGCACGTTTGGCCTATGCCGGGACGCCGCCCGCAGAGTGGTACACGGACGCGCGCGTGCTGGATGACGAGCGGCGCAAAATATTCGGGCGGACGTGGCAGTTGGCGGGGCGTGTCGAGCAGGTGGCGGAGGCGGGGCAGTATTTCACGGCGACGGTCGCGGACGAACCCGTCATCGTGGCGCGCGGGGCGGACGAACGCTTGCGCGCGTTCTCGAACGTGTGCCGTCATCGCGCGGGGCCGGTCGCGGACGGGTGCGGGCGGCGCAAGAGTTTTCAGTGCGGCTATCACGGGTGGACTTACGCGCTCGACGGGCGTCTGACGGGCACGCCTGAGTTCGACGGCGTGGAGTGTTGGGACAGAGAGTCGCACGCCTTGCCGCAGTTCGCGGTCGAGACGTGGGGGCCGCTCGTCTTCGTTAACCTTGATCCGAAGTGCGCGCCGCTCGGCGAGACGCTCGAAGACATCCCGGCGCGAGTTGGCGAGAGAAGAGATTGGCCGGAGATGAAACTCGCGGCGCGCAAGGATTGGACACTTGAGTGCAACTGGAAGGTTTACGTTGACAACTACCTCGAAGGCTACCACATTCCGACGGTGCATCCGGGGCTGAACCGCGAACTGGATTACGCGCGCTACCGGACGGAGACGAAGCGTTTCTATTCGATTCAACATGCACCGCTTCGTCGCACGGCCTCGCGCCTCGCGGCGGTCGAGCACGCGGACGACGACGGCGCGCAGTTCTACTGGGTCTTCCCGAACTTGATGCTCAACGTCTATGCCGACAACTATTCGACGAACCTCATCGTCCCTCTCGGAGCCGAGCGCACGCTGACCATCTTCGAGTGGTACTTCCGTGATCCCGACACAGATAAGACGCGCGAGGCCGTGCGCCGCACCGTCGAGTTCAGCGATGAAATCCAGCTCGAAGACATCCGTATCTGCGAAGCGGTGCAGCGCGGGCTTCGTTCGCGCACCTACACGCGCGGGCGCTACTCGGTCAAACGCGAGAACGGTGTGCACCACTTTCACGGCCTGCTGGCCGAGTTTATGCGTAGGGAGTGAAATCAACCACGGAAATACAGGGGCAGGGTTTAAGAGCAGAAGCACTTTTTCTGTGGTCATCCCCGGTTTGCGGATGAGGTCAGTTGATGAGCGATCAATATCAAAACATCGGATTCAAAATCGAAGACCGCGTTGCGCGCGTGACGTTCTCACGCCCGCCGCTGAATATTTTCAACATCGCAATGATGCGCGAAATTGACGAGGCGCTGACCGAGTGCATGGGCCGTCGAGAAGTGGTGGCCGTCGTCTTCGACGCCAGCGAAGAGACGCGCGCCTTCAGCGCGGGCGTCGCCGTCGAGGAGCATGCGGCAGAGACGATTTACCAGATGCTCGAAGCCTTCCACGCCATCTTTCGCACGCTGGAACAGATGGCGAAACCCGCGCTCGCCATTGTCGAGGGCGCGGCGCTCGGCGGCGGGTGCGAACTCGTGGCGGCCTGCGACATCGTCGTCTCAGGGC
>JBAVPI010000341.1:0-4098 GCA_049692915.1 Pyrinomonadaceae bacterium | reverse complement strand
TGTCGGCAGTGCCGATCTGATTGCCGAGTTGCAACAGGTCGGAGCGCGAGACTTCGTAAATCGAGACCTCCATCACGACCTCGGAACGATCCTTGTCAATTCCCTTCAAGAGGTCTGCGATGATGCGGACGTTCTCCGGCGTGTCGCGGACGGTGATGCTGTTCGTGGCGTCGTTCGAGACGACCTGCGGTTGCCGACCGGCATTCGCGGGCAGCGCCGACTGAATCAACTGTCGCGCGTCGTTCGGCTTGATGTTCAAGAGGTAAAAGGTGCGCAGGACGAGTTCCTGATACTGCGGTCGCTTCGACTGGTCGGCGACGAGGATGGTGCGGCGGTCGAGCTTCTGAAAGAAGAGGCCGTAGGATTTGAAGAGATAGTCGAGCGCGCGGGCCGCCGTGATGTCCTTCCAGTTGATGTTGATCGTCCGCTTCTGCTGCGAAAAGTTCTGGTCGAAGACGACGTTGAGGTTCAACTCGTCGGCCAGTTTGCGGATGAAGGGTTCGAGGTCGCCGTTATAGTTGATGGTGCGGAGTTGCTCTGTGCGTCCCGGCGGAAGCACTTCCTGCGGCGGCTGCACGACACGTATCCCGCCCCGCGCGCCGCCCGGATTGAAGGACGTGGGCGAAACCTGCGGCGGGTCGCCCGCGGCGGGGGTCGTCACGACGCCTTCCTTCTCACGCTGGAGACGGAGCACGCGCTGCATCTCGGAGGAAGCGAGGTCGTTGACGGGGTCGAGGCCATAGGCCTGCCGGAAGGCGTTGTAGGCCCCGGCATAGTCGCCCTGATCGGCGAGCGCGCGCCCCTTCTGCATGTAAACCTGCGAGGCGTTGAAAACCGCGCGACGATAGTGGAGTTGATATTCCGTGTCCGAAGGGCTGGCGGCGACGGCCAGCGCCAATTCCTGCGCGGCCTTCTCCCACTGCTGTGCCTTCTCGAACTCGATGCCGCGCCGGTAATTCTTTTCGCCCTTCTTGGCAAGCGCCGTGAGGGGCGATGCCAGAAGCAGCGCGATCATGAGAAGGGCGATGTATCCGCGCCCGCGAGCAAAAGATTTCATATCAATCCTCATTATTATTAAACCCGTCTTAATCTTTCGCGGCCCCGGTTTCTCGTGCGGAAAAACTGGCCGGTACGTCTTTCAAAATCAATTCACTCGTCGGGGATGTTGGAGAGAAGCCGGGACGCGTGCGCCGACAATTGCAAACCGCCGGAGACAAACAACCGCCGGATACCGTCGCGACTTGCGCGCGGAACAGGGCGCGTCTCGCCGGTGCTACCGTTCCTGACAGTCAGCTTACACGCCGGGGCACTAATAATAGTTCCTCAAAGACGAGGCGCACAAGCGGGGGCGACAAAAGATATCCGGCGCAAAAGGTCGTCGAGACCCAATCACCCGCGCGGCGCAACGCTCGGCGACCGCACGGTTTATCGCACCCACTTCAAGCTACTGTTTGATGCCCTCCGCGGTTGTCGCCTTGTTGCCGTTGTGTTGCAACTCTTCGACGAAGGTGACGCGGTTGATTTCGTGCAGCGTCGAAGTGCCGGCAAAGACCTTTTGCAGCGCGGAGGTGCGCAAAGAGCGCAGGCCCTCGGCCTCCGCCGCGCGGCGCACTTCCGAGCCGGGTCGTCGCTCGATAATCATTTCGCGGATGTTGTCCGAAAGATTCAGCAATTCGTGTATCGCCGTTCGCCCGCGATAGCCCGTGTGATTACACGCGTCGCAGCCGACGCTCATATAGAACGTCAGATGTTTGTGCTCAGACGGACGCAGGCCCGACTCCATCAACTCGTCTTCAGCCGGATGGTAAGGGCGCTTGCAGACGTTGCAGAGCATGCGCACGAGTCGCTGCGCCAGCACGCAGTTCAGGGATGAAACGAAGTTGTAGGGTTCGACGCCCATATTGAGGAAGCGCCCGATCACGTCAATCACGTTGTTGGCGTGGACGGTCGTGAAGACGAGGTGGCCCGTCAGCGCCGACTGAATGGCGATCTGCGCCGTCTCGTTGTCGCGGATTTCGCCGACCATGATTTTATCGGGGTCGTGGCGGAGGATGCTGCGCAGGCCGCGCGCGAACGTCAGGCCCTTTTTCTCGTTGACGGGAATCTGCGTGATGCCGTGGAGTTGATATTCGACGGGGTCTTCAATCGTGATGATCTTGTCTTCTTCGTTGCGAATCTCGTTCAAGGCGGCATAGAGCGTCGTCGTCTTACCCGAACCAGTAGGGCCTGTGACGAGCACCATGCCGTAAGGCTCGGCGATGTAGCGACGGAAGTTTTTCACGTCGTCGGGGTCGAAGCCCACCACGTCGAGCCGTAGGTCGCGGAACTCTTCGTTGATCTGCTCCTTGTCGAGAATACGAATCACCGCGTCCTCGCCGTGCACGGTCGGCATGATCGAGACGCGGAAATCAACGGTGCGCCCCTTGTAGCGGACGCGGAAGCGACCGTCCTGCGGCACGCGTCGCTCGGCGATGTCGAGTTCCGACATGACCTTGATGCGCGAGATGAGCGTCTGGTGGTAGCTCAAATCAATCGGGTCAACTTTGGCATAGAGCGCGCCGTCAATGCGGTACTTGACCTGCACCTCCGTGTCGCGCGTCTCGATGTGAATGTCGGAGGCGCGCGACTCCATCGCCTGATAGACGATGGTGTCCACGAGTTTGATGATCGGCGACATGTCGGAGTCGGTCGCGAGGCGGTCGAGGTCTAAGACCTCCTCGCCCTGCTCCGTCTCCTTGACGAGCGAGATGCGGAAACCCGAAGTCGCCTCCTGCAAAACGCGCTGCGTGGCGTCGCCCTTGCGAAGCACAACGTCAATCGCGCCCGCGGTCGCCACGTGCGGAACGATGCGCGCGTGGAGCGCCGAGGCGATCTCGTCGAGGCGTTCGAGGTCGGTCGGGTCTGCCATCGCGATGTGAAGGCGACGGCCTTCGCGCCTTAAGGGCACGAAGAGGTGGCGCACCATCAGATCAACCGGCACTTCGCCGAGCAGCGCGAAATCAATCGGCGACTCGCCGACCGGCGGCAGCAGGTCAACGTAAGGCAGGCGGTAGCGCCGCGCCAGTTCCATCGCAGCGTGCACTTCGGGCGGCGTGTGACCGTCGCCGTTTGCGCCGTTTGCCGACTTAACGTGCGAGGCCGTCGTGCCGCCGTCTTTTGACGGCGCAACATCTGTCGTAATGATTTCTTCGGTTGTCTGGCTCATGTAAAGTCTTTGGATGCGGACAATTCGGTGGGGGATGGCTCGCCGCGTCAGCGCCGGATGCTGATGTTCGAGATGGATTGAATGATCGGCAGATAGATGGCTAGGAGGATCGTCACGACGACGCCGCCCATCACCAGCAGAATCGCAGGTTCGAGCACGGTCGTCAACTGTTCCAGACGCACTTCCGACTCCTTGTCGAAGAACTCCGCAACCTCTTCCAGCATCTCCTTCAAAGAGCCTGAACGCTCGCCGACGCCGATCATGTCAAGCGCCAGAGGGGGAATCCATCCGGCTGCCTCCAGACTCTCCGTAAACGACCGGCCCTCCTGAATCATCGGCAGGATGGCGGAACTGCGCGTGCGCAACTCTTTGTTCGAGACCGACTCGGCGGCGATCTCCCACGATTCGACGAGCGTGATGCCGCCCGCCAGAAGCGTCGAGAGACTCCGCGTCACCTGCGCAATCGCCAACTGCTTGATGAGCGAATTGACAATCGGCAACCGCAAGAGCGTGCGGTCAATCGTGATCTGTCCGTTCGGCGTTCGCGACCAGATGCCGAGCGCGACGGCGGTGACGATCAGCAGCGGAACGAACCAGTAGTAATTTCCCCCGACGAAAGACGACAGCCCGATGACGAATTTCGTGATGGCGGGCAGTTCACGGTTGAAGTTCTCGAAGAGGCTCGACATGCGCGGCACGACATAGACGGTCAGGAACGTGACCATCCCCATCGAGGCCATCAGCAGGAAAAGCGGATAGGCGAGCGCGCCGCGTATCTTGCGTCGAATCTCGACGCCCCGTCGCATGAAGGCGACGTAGCGCGTCAGCACGTCGTCGAGCGCGCCGGAACGCTCGCCCGCCAGAATCGAGGCCGTGTAGATGCGCGGGAAGAC
>JBAVPI010000340.1:0-4491 GCA_049692915.1 Pyrinomonadaceae bacterium | reverse complement strand
GATCATAGTCGAGGGGACGCGCACGCCGGAGAGAGACGCGCACCCCATCTTCGTCAGTTTTGCGGCGGAAGGCAGCTTTCGCCTGCCCGTCGCAAACGTCAACGAGTACCGCACGCTTCATAAGCTCGCGCGCTATCTGAATCTGCCCGTCCGCATCTTCGCGTCGCTTCACGGGCGGGAAATCACAGGCGCGAGCCGTGAACGTGAAGAGGTTTATGATTTCGCCTGCCAGTACGTCGCCTACCGAGCGCAAGACGAAGGGACGCGGCTCGGGAACGAGAACCGACTGCTGCGCGAGTTTGGCGCGCGTCTCGACGGGGCGCGCAACGTCGGAGAATTGCAAGCGACTATCAACGACATCCGGCGCGAGAACTTCAACCGAGCCGCGCATCCCGAACAGTACGCGGAGGAGAGGCGCGAAGACCGACGGCGCGGAGAACAGACCCGCCGCCCGCTCTCTTTTGGTGAGATGCGCTCGCTTCTTCTCGCCCCCGCGCCCGAACACTACACGGACGAGATGCGGACTTTGCGGGCGAGCCGCAGCGTGAGCGTTCACGATAAAGCGCGGCGTCTCGCGTCGCTTGAGCGCGGCTCAACCGAGCCATCTCCCGCGCTCCGCATGATCCTGCGTGAGTTCGACCGCACGCAGGCACCGTCGCCAGCGCGCACGGTGCGTAACATCAAATCCTTCTTGGGCGATTACCTGAACCCGCCGTCGCCTGAGCGCAACCGCTTCTCGCGCGAGAACCTCTACGAACTCAGAAGACAACTCGACCCGACGGAGCAAAGCTACGTCTTCAAACTCGTCAACGATACCAAACAAGCTCTCGCTCTAGGCGCACCCGTCAAAGCAAATGAAAGAAGCTACACGGAAGCGCACCGTCAAGGGTTAAACGAACCTTCGCGCCAGCACGATCAAAAGACCGCACAGGAAGCTCAGGCACATCCACCTTACGAGAGTTTGAGCTTCCGCCTGTATTACGGCGCGAGCGTGTGGCGCGAAGCCGCTTCACTCGCCGCAGTGGGACGCCGCAGAGTCGGCACAGTAGAAGCACCCGAACGCGGCAGCCAGAGCTTTGTGCCAGGCGTCCAAGTTCAAGACTTAGAGACCGCAGCCGTGCTGCTCGGCCAGTACAGTAAGCAACCGAAGATGATCGAGGCCGCCGACGAATACTTGCGAGCAACGGGCGACGACGGACACGAACGGATCGGTGAAATCTTGGCGACATTCCGCGAGATGACAGCCGCGCGCGAGCCGCAGGGTCAGACTCGCTATCAGATCACCACGCCCGCTGGCTCTGCGCTCGACCGTGAGGAATGGACGCGACTGCTCGACGAAATGCCTGAGCGCATCCACGCGGCGCAAGTTATGGAGATGCCCGAAGCCGAGCGGAGCGAGACCAGACGCGCGGCGCTCGACCTTGCGTGGTCGGATTTGCAGCGCGTAGAGCAGCTATCAAACCTTGATCACGACCAAGCCGCGCCGGAAAGGACTGACGAGTTGCGGCGCGCCATCGAACGCGGCGGCGAATTGCAACTTCGCGCACGCACGGCCTCGGACGTTCTCGAACGATCTTTCGCGGCCCAGTCGGAGCAGGTGAACCGGACTTTGCAGGCGAAAGGGTTGCCGCTTGCTGATTCTCAATCTTTACGAACGCTCACAAGAATCGCTCTCGATTCACAATATGCGCGTGACTACGAACAGCAACTTCATAACGAAACGGGCGCTTCAGGAGTCTCAGAACCGACGATAACAAGAGCGCAAGTTGATGCCATCAGGTCGGTGGTTACGCCGAGCGAACAACGGCAACATCAGGAGTTTGCCGCTTACGCCGCCCGCGCCAAGGGCGACTATCTGGAAAGTTTCGGCCAGATAGACGAGCAGATTTACGCAACTCACAACATGCGCCAAGAGCGCGACGCGCGTTCTACAGAACGCAGTGAACATTTCGGCCTGATACGCGGTCGTCTGGAAACAACAGTCGCCGCACATCTGACAGGAGTTGTTCAAGAGGGCGGAGCAGAGGCGCTGGAAGCGGGGCGCGTTCAGCATACTGATGCGGTCAGCCGCATCATCAAGCAGACGTTTCAACAGGCGGGCTATGACTTACAGGCTTTCAACCTGAACGACGAACGCTTGAATACAGTCACGGCGGGTCTCGTTCAAGAACTTCCCGCGTCGCTTCGCACCAGCCGTGAGCGCACCGAAACGCACGGCCGTGAACAGGAGCTTGATGAGTTCGCGCGGCGCGATTCCCTATTGGTAAAACACACCGCTCACTCAGCCGTTCACAATCACTCTGCGCCTATCGCTGTCAAACTCCACCACTCAACACTTCAACAAGAAGCGGCTGACGCGCACCATCATGAGATGGACGATGAGTTTGTCGAGCAGCGTGTCAGCCACTCAATCGGACAGATACATGAGCAAGCTTTAGTAGGAGTATCTTCCTCGCGCGGGGCGGAAAGCCGCCAGTCTTTAAACAGAACGGCGGCGCACGAACTGACCGCCGACAACCGCGAACAGTTCACGCGCGGCCATATACTGACGCGGTAGATTTTCCAAGCCCTTTCCTATGTAACTTGTAAAAGTCAGGGGTTGATCTTGCAGACTCAATCGTCCGACAACTCATCACGATGAAGCTAATTTCAATTGGTCAAGTGACAGGTGCTTCTGTCTTTGCCGCTTTTTCCAATTCAACAATACAGTGAATCTACAATTGGGGTTCACCTAACCCGGAATTAACTTAAAAGGTAGGAAGTGTGCAGTAGAATTAGTTGCTGCGATTATCGGGCAGCCTTCACTAATTCTACCTTTGAGTTATTTCGTGGAATTAATTATACCAAGATGAAAACCACACACATAAGGAGATTTATACTCACTTATGCGGTTTTCGAGTTCATGCAGAGCATTCTCGCTCATCGAAATGGGCCAAAAATCGCCAAACCAACGCGCTCAGTCATAATAGGCCACATACCGGAGGCAGCCCGATAATTGAACTCTTGCAAACCTCGAGGCTCAAGGTCTACTCCGGTCCCTCTTTGATGCAACCAGAACTCATTGTTGCGATCCTTAATAATTTCGTGAGTCACCGTACCCTGAAGTGGGTGTCCGGGTAATGTTCTCACAGTAAAAGAAGTCTTAGTAACCTCGATGACCTCGACAGGAGCATCAATCCATCTGCCGAAATCAAGATAATGATGAAGATTGAACCGTTTTCCCACAGCAATACTATCATCTCTCGTTCCAATAGGTTCAGATGGTATCAAATAGCTCATGCCCCTTGAAATGGCTGTAGAAAAAGCCTGCTCTGCACCCAAATTAGCCGATGCGCCGAAATAGCCATATGCATCATATTGATGTCCATATGGGCTTGGGCGTCTGGCCTCAAAATAACTATTAGGGTTGCCGAATGGTTGCCTCTCAACGATTTGCTGCCTAATAGTGGGAAGATTTCTCTCGCGGAGATACCTTTCTGTTTGAACCCTATCAGCGTTAAGGGCAGCACCTATTCTGTTCATTTCATTTGTTCGCCGCTGTTGCTCTCTACGGCGTTCATTGTCCCTTACTATTTCATCGTATTCCCCTTCCCAACTATTTCTTTGTGGTGTATTGCGCGAGGGTGGCTGTGGCGAAACCCTCACACGATTTGCAGGAGAACTCTGATAACGCCCAAAACCACTACCTTCGTTCTCTCTCCTTAAATGCTCACCCAACTCCCAATCCCTTTGAAATCTTTCCTGATTTTGTTGTCTTTCCCGATCTCTGTCTGCTTGCCTGCTACCTTGTACTTGCTCTCTATCTTGAGTTTGCTGTCTTTCCCGTAGATTCCTTTCTGTTTGTGCCCGGTCATCTCGCAGGGCGTCAGCAATTCTGTTCATTTCATTTGTTCGCCGCTCTTGCGCTCTCTCCTGAGCCTCTCGTGCCTCTCGGTCTTGTGCTCTATGTTCAGATATATGGAAGTCAGCTTCAGCCTTGCGATTCGCTCTATCCCGACTCTCCTGAGCCTCTCGCGCCGCTCTATCACTCGCCCTATGTTCTGAGATATGAAAGTCAGCTTCTGCTTGGCGACTCTGAGCATTTGTGCTACTCAAACCAAGGAGCAAAACCAATATGCCCAAAAGAATCATTTGACCGCTGGTTGCCGTTTTCTTCGTAAGCATTTTCTTTCTCCTGTTTCTGAAGGCATGCTTTAAGTGGTAACGTCAGCTATTGCTACGCCCATTTAAGCGATAGCAGCCTTAATGCCTGAATTCAGCCATCACCGCTTTCAGAAGTCGAATGAACTGTTTTTATTCCCGTCGTTTTCTCATCACTATTGCCATTCATTTCTTTCATAACACTGGCTACCATCCCTCATCACTATGGAGAGAAAGAAGTCTTGGGCGTGCTCCTTTGTAGCTCTGCCCATCATTTTGGATCACCTCATCAAGGACATTAATCTGATATTTCGCGTAGTTGGGGTCCGAATGGTCTGGATGCCGATGTCC
>JBAVPI010000339.1:0-2494 GCA_049692915.1 Pyrinomonadaceae bacterium | reverse complement strand
TGGCGCGCGCACGAGAGAAAAACCTTCTTGCCCTTCTCGCGCGGCAGCCTCAGTCGCATCGCGCCGCCGCACGCGTGGCAGGCGGTCTGCGTCAGGGCCTTGCGCTGCTTGGCGTTCTTCGGCGCATCGCTCAAAAACCCGCACGTCTCGCGTCCCGCCGAGCAGACGAGAAATTTTCCCGACGCGCCCTCGCGCTCGACGAGGAAGCCCCCGCGTCCTTCGTGCTTACACTTCGGGCAGTCGAGCGCGCCGTCGGGCCGCGCCAACTCTCTCTGCGGCGCGACGCTCGAACCCCGCTCGATCTGCGCGCCCGCGATCTGTCCGACCAACTCGCCGACCATCTCTTTGACTTCGCCGATGAAACGCTCTCGCGCGTATTCGCCCCGCACCATCAACGAGAGCTTGCGCTCCCAACTGCCGGTCAACTCCGCCGACTTGAGCAGCGGCGACGGCAGCATCTTAATCAACGCGATGCCCTTCGGCGTCGCCACGAGCGATTTTTTCTCACGCGTGACGTACTCGCGTTTGAGAAGCGTTTCGATGACGGCGGCGCGCGTCGCCGGAGTGCCGAGGCCGGAGTCCTTCATCGCGAGGCGCAACTCTTCGTCTTCCACTTTCTTGCCCGCCGTCTCCATCGCGCCGAGCAAACTCGACTCCGAATAACGCGGCGGCGCTTTCGTCTGCTTTGCCAGAGCCTCCGCCTTCAGCGTCTCGACCGCTTCCGCAACTTTCACCGGCGGCACTTCCGCGTCGTCCGCGTCGT
This sequence comes from Pyrinomonadaceae bacterium, assembly GCA_049692915.1. Lineage (GTDB taxonomy): Bacteria > Acidobacteriota > Blastocatellia > Pyrinomonadales > Pyrinomonadaceae > JAIVJG01. The sequence continues at coordinate 1,731 of JBAVPI010000339.1, read as the reverse complement.
CGTCCGCGTCCGCCGCCTTTTTCTCGCGCCCCGGCGGATCAACTGCGCGCCAGCCCGCCTTGAGCACGATTGTCCCGCGCGTGATGAATCGCTCGCCCTCGACGCCCGTCACGACCGTCGTCCGCTCAAGTTCCGCGTCCGGAAAAAACGCCGCGAGGAAGCGACGCGTGACGAGATCGTAAATCCGTTTCTCGTCAGGCGTGAGCGCCTGCGCGTCTATGCGCTGTTTGGTCGGGATGACGGCGTGGTGATCCGTCACCTTCTTGTCGTCCACATGGCGACTCGTGAGCGAGACCTTCTCTTTCGCGAGGATCGCTTCGATGAACTCGACGTAAGGCCCGACGCGCGCCGCTTCGACGTGCGCTTTAATCTCCTTGTTGACGCTCGACGAAAGATGTCGCGAAGAGGTGCGCGGGTAAGTGAGGAACTTTTTTTCATAGAGCGTCTGCGCCAGTTCCAGCGTGCGCGCGGCTGAGAAGGCGTAGCGCGCGTTGGCGGCGCGTTGCAGCGTCGTCAGATCGTAGAGCAGCGGCGCGCGCTCCTTGACCGCCTTGCGCTCGACCTTCTCGATCTTACCCTCTTTGCCTTTGACCTTCGCGACGACGATTTCCGCGTCTTCCCTTTTGTCGAAGCGCGAGCCGTCCTTGTTGAACCAGAGGCCGCGATACTCGCCCGAAGGCGAACGGAAATCGGCGGCCACCTCGAAGTAGTCGGACGGAACGAAGTTGGCGATCTCGTGGTCGCGCCCGACGATGAGCGCGAGCGTCGGCGTCTGGACGCGACCGAGCGAATAGACGCCGTCGTGTCCGGCCTGACGCGCTCGCACCGTCTGCGCGCGTGTCGCATTCATGCCGACGAGCCAGTCGGCCTGCTGGCGCGAGTGGGCCGAATCGCGCAGCCCCGCGTACTCTTCCGCCGGTTTGAGATTGTTGAAGCCCTCGATAATCGCGTCGCGCGTGAGCGATGAAATCCAGAGCCGCCGAACTGGCTTACGACATTTGGCGAGCGTGTAAACGAGGTCGAAAATCAGTTCACCCTCGCGGCCCGCGTCAGCCGCGTTGACGACGAGCGTGACGCGCTCCTGTCCGAGCAGTTCTTTGATGACCTTGAATTGATCCTTCGTCCTCTCCGACGGGTGATACTGGAAACGGGGCGGGATAATGGGAAGCGAGTCCATGCGCCATCCCTTGAACTTCGGGTCGTAGGCTTCCGGCTCATCGAGTTCGACGAGGTGGCCGATGCACCACGTCACGATGTCGTCAGCGCCTTCGATGAAGCCGTCGCCGCGTCTCGTCGCGCCGAGCGTCGCCGCCACGTCGCGACCCATCGAAGGTTTTTCTGTGATGATTAAGCGCATGTTCGGTTACTGTGAGACGGCCTGACGGCTGCCTGCAGGCCAAGACGTTTTCGCTTTCGACGCTTATGATAACAGCGTCGGCTATAGTCCGTCAGCGGGCGCGGGCGGAATGTTCGCGCGCACGCGCACGCACGTTTGATCCGGTTTCACATGACTTCAAGACTGTGGCACATGAACGCGGATTTCGAGACGGAGTTGGCCGGGCACGCCCCCGCCCCGTATCGTCGCACGCCTCCCGCCGAGGCGCTCAACCGACGCCTCACACCGCAACTGCTGTGGCTGGCGCGGCCCGGCGATGCGATTCTCATGAAAGAGCCGTGGCCCGCTTCGCTGACGGACGAGGCGTCGCGGCGCGCGGTCAAACTCGTCTCGCC
>JBAVPI010000338.1:0-4864 GCA_049692915.1 Pyrinomonadaceae bacterium | reverse complement strand
TTTTAGCGCCGGGTTTGAGCAGGCCTGCGGTGTGAACGTCCGTCCAAGAATTAATCTGCTTTAGGACGCGGGTTTGCGACTCGGACGGGATGTCGGGATGGAATGTGAATGTGACGGAGCGCATAGAATTCTATTTCCATCCCGACAATACCATTAGCTGAGAAGTCGTACCAAGTTCATCCGTCCCCGACCGTAGTCTTCGTTGAAATCATGCCCTCCCATCCCGGCCACCTTGTCCGCGGTCTGCATTAGCTGCTGACGCACATCAGCCGGACTCATCTTTCCGTTTTTGGCGATGAGCAGCGCGACGGCGGCGGTCACATGCGGGGTCGCCATCGAAGTGCCGTCCCAACTATCATAGTTGATCTCGCGCTTGGACGGCTTGCCCTCCATCGGTTTTCCATTAGACCCGGGCACAGCCTCGAAGCCTTCCTGCCCGGGGTACGTCGGCAGGGTTGACCAGATTCCCACACCGGGAGCGCAGAGGGAGATGTGACCTCCTCTGTTCGAGAAGTTGGCGAGAGAGTCGGCGGCGTTTGTCGCGCCCACTGCGACTACGCCGGGAATCGCCGCCGGATAAGAGATAGGACTGCCGATCTGTCGCTCGTTGCCCATCGCCGCGACCACGGTCGTGCCGTTTGCCAGCAACTGGTTGAAGAGTTTGCGCTCCTGTGGGTCTGGCTTACCCGGCCCGCCGATGCTCAGGTTAATCACGTCCACACCTTCGTCAATGCAATCCGCGAGGGCGCGCCTGTACATGACGGGGTCAACATAGTAGACGAACCCCTGCTGCCATGAGGCGAACGTCGTCTGGTCGCCGAATATCTTCAAGACGCTCAGTTGACACTCGCAGATGCCGTTAATCCCGATGTCGTTGTTAATCAGCGCCCCGATTGTCCCGGAGACGTGTGTGCCGTGGCCGATGATGTCCTTTTCCCCCACGGGGGTGGGGATACCCGGATACTCGTACACGTAATTAACGATGCGGCCCGCGAGATCAGGGTGGGAGCGATCTACGCCCGTGTCAAGGACGGCCACACGGACGTTTGTGGCATCCTGAAAGCCGGGCAGAGAGCGCGCTTGTTCCCATTGAATCTTGCGCAAGTTCCATAGGGTTGACGCTGGCGGCGGGGCGGCCATGATCGTCGCGCCGCCGGAATTCGCGTCGCCCGGTGACGCGCTCTTGGAAGACCTCCCGCGTGCACGGGCCGTGGCCTCCAGATATCTAACCGGAACGCGCGAGACGAACTCGACGTTGGGGTCGCTGGCGAGGGCGTTTTGCAGGTTCGGGATATCGCTGTCACGCTCCAGTTCGACGATGCTGACGCCCGCGTGCGGGTCTGTCGGGGCCGCGTTCTCGATGCTCATTGCCATCATCACCGTCGGCCTGCGAAGACCGCTCGCCGTCTCGTCTTCAACACTACGCGACAGGGGTGTGACCCTCTTGATTAAGCCGCCACGCTCGAAAATCGAGAGGGCGGACATACCGGGACTGGACAGCGCGCTCGCGCCCATCCCGGTGGTTGTCGTGAAACTCATCATCGGGGTGGTCGTCGCCCGCACCTTCACGATGAGCAGCCCCTCGTGGTACTCGGGCAGGCCGCTGCCCGTAATCATCTTCCTAATCATACTGACCTCCGTTTCCGTGAATGTTGCATAACGAGATAAGTACAGAATGACCTGTTCTTGAGGACGGTCGTTGCGCTCATTGTCGGTCTCGCTTCCCGACAGGCTCCGGGACGCTATTTCTGCACGAACTTAGTTCCGAACTTCAGGAGCAGTCCGAGGCTGTACTTGTGATTCACTAACTCAAAGTTCGGCGGCAGGCGGCCATACTCGTAGCTCAGCGTGAGGGCTGTGAACTTTGCGAAATCGTACTGGAAATTTGTCTTCAGGTAGTCGCGCGGCCCTTTACCAACGTTGAGGAGCACCAACTTCTTGTCGTCGTCTTCCTTGAAACTCACTTCGCGGCGTAGAAGGAAGCGCCTGATGTAGTCCCCTTGGATGGAGAAGGCTCTGTCGCCTTGCAGCGGAATCGTGAAGTAGAGGCTGCCTCCAGCGTTGAGGCGCGAGATGCCACGGCCCTCGGCTTCCTGTACAGGACTCTTGAAGTTGCGTCCAAGCTCATAGCCGATGAACGGCTGAAAATAGATACGCTTCTTGAATGTGTCCTTGTTGCCGGCGGTGACGAAATAGAGAGTGTTGCCGATGACCCCGTTGATATTCCTGAATCTTCGGTCGGCTTCGATGCCGACGGTTGGACTCCAGACAAGGTTACGGACGAACCCGCTATTCCAAGTGCCTACGATGGTCGAGAGCTTGGCCCCGGTGCTCAGCGAATCAGCGTCGGCTCCCTCGGCGGTGCTCGCCTTGAGGTTAAAGTAGGGGCCTAGCTTAGTGTCCCTCTTCCTCTTCGTTTTGAACTCGTAGGGCACGTCAATCTTGATGTCGGAAGAGAACTGTGCCTTGCCGCCCCGTGCCCCTTCAATTCCACCCTGAATGTACACGTTGGAATCGTCACGCCCTTTCGACTTACTCCGCGGGAAAAAAGTGGAGGTGCTCGGTGGCTTAACGTTGAGTTTAGAAAAAGAGATGTCAGACGCCGGTTTATTGTCGGGGCTGCAACCGAGGAAGGTCAGGTTCAACGCAACCAGACGATAGATGTGCCCCTTTGTGAGCGGTTCGCCTATCGTCAGCTTGATTGAGGTGAAGGTGGGGGCTTCAGCCTTATTATCAGGCTCCACATTCTTGACCGGAATGTCCCGCACCGGCGTAACCGATAAATCGGCCAGAGACCAAAGAGATGCCTGCCCACCGGGTTTCAGGTCTTGGTTGTTAATGGGCTTGGCTAAAACGACAAAAATATGTGTCGTGTCGCTCGCAACATATCTGGCATCTTTAATAGACCCCTCACAGTCATTGTCAGCCCCTGCGCGTGCCGTCGCAGGTACGGCGGTCGAGGCCAGTGACGCGAGCAAACACATCAGCAGGGTTGCCAAACGCGCTCTCATTTCGATCCGGTTCATTAGCATTAACCTTCCTTTCCAAGCTTGCGATTCTTGACGGAAACAAAATCGTCCTCCGCCCGCCACGTGGTGGCTCAGAGCGTAGTGAAGGCAGGAGGCACATCGTCGAATGAGGAAGCGCTCTTTAGCGGCGGATGCACCTAGCAATCATGAAGCCGAGGAGCGTTCCGCCAGCGGTGGCCATGAGAAGTGAGGACATTGGTTTCTCCTGCGTGAACTCGGTCACGCGCCCCATCAGACCGCCCGCACCTGCCCTGCTCATGCGCGCTCCCGTGCGGGAAACGCCGGCGGCGGCAGCGGTGGGCTGGCTCGTGGGGAAAGATTGGAAGAAAACTATGTCGGCAAGGTCTTGCAGCACCGTGTCGGTGGCGATGTCCTTAAGCGCGTTAGGGTCAATGCTGCGCTTGAAGTGCGGCAGACCGAATTGAGTGTTGTTGCGAATCCTGCTTGTGATCCCTTGAAGCTGTTGTCCCGTGTTTACGTTGTACATATCAAGCGTGGCACTAGGGTCGGCGGACTCGCCGCTGTTAGTGGTTTTGATGACGCTTGTATGGGCGACAAACATCGCATCTCCGGGTGTGAAACTAAGTTCCTGCATCGTCATTTCTCCTTATTCATCCGAACATCTAACTTCTTTATCGCATTCAGCCTCCGACACGCTTCGGACGCATGCTCATCACGTTCCGGTGTGCGAGGAGAGTGCCGGACGAGGCGCAGCGTGAGAGCCAGCCGGGGTCGGCGCTGACGATGTTCACCGCAACCCTCGTCCGAATCCGTTCAGTTCAAACTCTGGCTGCCGCCACGCGGCGATGCGCCAACCATTTGGAGCGGGTTGGGCTTATTCGTCTGCCCGGCGGCTATGAATTCAGAATGCTCAGCGCGGCGATGATCGAGTGGCGTAAAGCCTCCTCTTTGACGGGGCCGCCCGTATCACTCAGGTGTTCGGCCAAGTTCCTCGCGGGCATGTTCGGCGCACTGGACGCCAAAGTTGCCTTGACGTTTTTGATCCTCTCCTCGAATGCCTCGCTGGCCTGTTGGGCCTGCTCCTTGGCGTGATGGGCGGCGTCGGATCGCTGCGTCTGACGGCCGATCTCGTCCTTCAAAGTCTTCTCGTTTTGCTGGGCGGGAAGACGACCGAAGTAGTAGCCGATAATGACGAAGATAATCGGCTCAAGACGCGTCACCATCCGCTCGTCCGAGAGCGGCTTGAGCCATCCGCCAAGGGCCGCGCCGTAGAAGGCGACGAACAGCAGTGTGAGTAGAACCATGACCCAACTCTTGAGGACGTTGATCATGTCCTGCCCTTGAGGCGGGCCGGGTTCGCAGGGCATTCCTTTCATGAGTCGTCTCCGCATCTCTCTGTGTCACTGTTTGGGAAATTGTTGAAAAAATTGTCAGGCGCGTTATATAAATGCTCTCGCTCCCTGCGGGAGTGACCGTTGGATAAGTATTCGGTCGGTAGTGCGAGTCCGCGCCCATCGTTCATCGCCTACAGTTGTTAACGCACCAATTCAGCCCGGAAGCTTCCACATCAGCAGAAATAATTACTTCGACAGGTTAACGGTGTGAGACGCCCCGGCAATCAAAGCGGACTAATTTCACCGCACCGGCAGTCCGCGCAGGAGGATTAATTGCATGCCCCATTCAACAGAAACCTCACCACAGATAACCGAACTGCTCGTCTCTTGGAGCAACGGCGACCACGCTGCGCTGGAGATGTTGATTCCCGTGGTCGAGCAGGAACTTCACCGGCTCGCACATCACTACATGCGCCGCGAGAACAAAGACCACACGCTGCAAACCACTGCTTTGATTAACGAGACATTCCTCCGTCTCGT
>JBAVPI010000337.1:0-6035 GCA_049692915.1 Pyrinomonadaceae bacterium | reverse complement strand
TGGACGTACTCGTAGGTGTGGCCCGCATCGAGGCGCAGCAAGGCTGCGTACTTCCGCCTCTCGTCCTTGTCGCCGTAGCCGACCGACTTCTCCACACGGTAGCCGAGCCGCCCCTGCTCGTTCAAATCCCTGACGAAGTCGTCTATGCCGCGCGAGACGAGAAGCTTGACCTTCTCGAAGTTCGTCGTGTCAATGGGCACCGGCGTGGGTGCGGGAGTCGGCGCGGGCGTGGGTGCGAGCCGTGGCGGGTTGCGGCCCGACTGCGCGGCAACGCTCGACGGTAAGGCCGGAAGTGATGCGATGAGTAATATGAGCGCCTTGAGATTTCGGAACGTGAACATGCTGGCCTGACCTTTCACCGAGGCGATAGGGCCTCGTGGTTTTCGATGTCACCAGCGGCGGGCCATCACCATCTAGTACGGTTCAGGCCCGCCCGTCGAAGGCCGCTAACGAGCGAAACGTTGCCTGTACTCGTCCGAAGTGATGAAGGCTTTGACCATCTCGGCGGCGATGAAGTTGCCGTTGTTTGCCACGAGCTTCGTCAGCCAGAAGTCGTATCCTTTCTGGTCTGGGTCGCGGCGCAGGTAGCCGAGGTATTGTAGAAGCACGAAGGCCGTGTCCCTCTCCGCTGCGCGAACCGAGGCCGAATCGGAGACGCTTCTCAGCGCGGCCACACGCCCTGTAGAACCGCCGCCCCCGTATGCCGCCACTGCCGCCTGCCTCTCTTCGTCCGTCGGTATGATGTCGGCGGAGGAGAAGAGTGCGGCGACGTATTCGGCCCCGCTGAGGGACGCCGGAAACTTCTCCGCGAAGGCGGTGCCGGCCACTATGTTTTCGGCGTACGCTTGCTTGTTAGCTTCCAGCCGCGCGGACGCTCCGGCCTCTCCGACGACGACGCCTTCTCCCACGCTCCGCGCGGCGCGGATAAACTCGCGGTACGTTAGACGGCTGAAAAGGTCAGACGACTTCCGCCCAAAGGCGACGCGTTGCGCACGTATCACGTAGAAGCCCGTCTCCTGAAACTCGATGGAGAGGAAGAAGGCCGCAGAGACGTTGATGCGACGAACTTCGCGACACTGCACGTCCGCTCCGCAACTCTCAATCTGGTTCGTCCAGAACTGCAAGCCCTGCGCGTCCGGCTCGCGTCCGAGAAAGTCGAGGTAGTGCTGGCGCACGAAGAACTGCGAATCATCAACCGGGTTTGAAGTCGCCGCCCCTGTGTCGTTGTCGGCAATCCGGATGGAGGTCGAGAGCGGCGCGCCCAGTGCGAAGCCGGTCGAAGGGTTGAGTAGCGCGACGCCCGCGGTCTCGTCGCCCTCATGTATCGCGTCGTCGGTAATGAGCACGTCGAAACTCTTCGCCGTCTCGCCGGGCGCGAACCTTAGAGTACCGGTGGCCGAAGTGTAGTCGGAGCGGGCGGAGGCTTCGCCGTCGAGCGTCAGGTATTCGACGCCGGCGGGTGTCGAAGTATCTCCCAGACGCGTCACCGTGATTCGTGCGGCACGCCCGCCTTCGTTGACGGAGAAGGCAGGCGCTGCGAATTGAAACGTGTTGAAGGCGGCTCCGGCGATTTTAACTACGATATGACCGCCCTGACCCGACCGGTTGATTTCCGCGGGCGCACCGACGGCCAACGCCTCACCGCTGCCGGGGGTGTGAATGATGCCCGGAATACCGAAAGGGGCGAGGCCGCCGAGCACGTAAGCGCTGCCCTGTGAGTCCACGGCAATCGAGTTGCCCGTCTCGTTACGGTCGAAGCCGTAGTAGGTTGAATAGATGAGCGACGACGTGCCGCTGGCCGTCGTGTCCATCTTCGAGACGAACGCATCAGACGGCCCGCCCGTCTCGAACGTGATCATGTCCTGACTGTCCGCGACGCCGCCGTTGTGTTTTGGCTGAAGGGCATCACGCAGAGGGAAGTCCTGCGAGGTCGTGTTGCCGGTGACATAGGCGCGCCCCGTGGCGTCCACGCTGACGCCGCGCCCGACCTCGTTGCCGCCGCCGCCAAGATAGGTAGCGTATGTGACCGCCGCGCCCGAAGCATCGAGCTTGGCTAAGAAAGCGTCGAGCCGCCCGCCACCGAAGGAGGTCTGGAATCCACCCGGAGTTTGGAACGCGCCGGACGTGGTCGCGGTGCTGCCCGTAATGTATGCGCTGCCCGACGCGTCCACGGCGATGTCTTTGGCGTACCAGAGCGCACGCGTCGAGTTGTCCTGCGCGTCGCCGTTCACGTCGTATTTGTAGATGAAGGCCGTGCCCGTCGGATTCAACTTGATGACCGACTGCTTCTTGTAAAGAATTTCGTTGCCTGCGGCGTAGGCGTTGCCCTGCGAGTCCAACGCGACGGCACGCCCGACATCTGCGAAGGTCGAATAGACGAGCGACGGCGCGCCCGAAGCGTTGGTGTTGATTTTGGTGATGAAGCTGTCGTTGTCGCCTGCACGTATCGTGCGCGCAGCGCCTTGAGTGACGGGAAAATTTGTGGAAGAAGTCTCGCCGCTCACGTAGGCATTGCCCTGCGCGTCGGCGGCGACCGAGAAGGCGATGTCAGCGTCGTTCCCGCCGATGAAAGAGGAGTAGAGAAGATCGCTGCCAGTGGGGTTCAGCTTGGCGACAAAGGCGTCCACCAGTTCCCCGCCGCTCGCGCTCTCGCCCGGCACGGTCTGGAATCCGTTGCGCACGGGAAAATCCTTCCCCGCAATCCCGATCACGTAGGCATTGCCCGCCGCATCAACGGCGATGCTCCGCCCGACAGCCGAGCCGATGAAGGTGCTGTAGGCGAACGCGGAACCGTCGGGCGTGAGCTTGGCAACGAAGGTCTCGCCGTCCTGCTCCGCGTCTGTACGCCGGAACGCCCCCGGTGTGGTCGGGAATGCTTCGGGCGAGCTGGTGTAGCCGACGACGTATGCGCTGCCCTGAGAATCAACCGCGATGTCTGTCTCGTAACTGTTGTCGAACTCGCCGCCGAAGAAGCTCGCGTAGGAAAGTACGGGGTCTATGACGAGCGGCTTCGTGCGGTCGTAGCGACCCACGCTGAATCTGACGACGCCGTGATCGCTCAAGGTGTAACCGCCTCGCACCTCCCTGCGCTCGCCCCCCACGTCTTGATAGAGAAACGGCTTCCTCAGAGTGACCTCGCCGTCACGCGTCCGCAGCACTAACTCGCCCTCGCCGTTAAGCGAGACGCGACCGCCCCGGAGCTTGAAGCGGATAATTTTCGGGTCGGCCCCCGGCGCGACGATAAAGTCATATTCAAGATTCCCGCCCTCGCCGTAATAGACCATATCAACGCCGTCGTAAATGCCCCGATAATGGATGCGGTCGTATGTCTCAATGCCGGTCAGCCATGAACGCGGGTCGCGGCCCCTGATGTAATTCACTTTGCCGGCCAGTTCCCCCTGACCTTCGAGACGGGCCGACCTGCTGACGCCTGCCAGCTTCATACTGACGACTGACGACTCATTCGCTTGCGCCGCCGACCGGGAGCGTTGCGCACTCGTCGGCCTCATTGACATGACCGCGCCGTCTGAAGTGAGAAACAGCGTGTACCCCTTGCCCCTTGAAATGAACTTCACACGCCCAGAGGCCACCTGCCCCCGGTTGGACTCGAACATCAGAGGTAAGCGGCCATAGCCCGCCGCTAAACTTTTCTCCGATGTAGCCACGCCGCCCGCCGACGGAGAAGCAAGCGCCTGCCGACGCTCGGTTCGTTGCGTGGAATCCGACGCTGCGAGCACCGCCGTGCAGCCTTGAGCGCAAGTGATGAACGCTATGACGAGTGAGGTGATACGCATGAAGCATTGACCGTGAATCATCGAAATCTCCTTGATCATTTTGCCTTGAAAGCTCCGGGAGCGATGGTTGAGAGTGCGGGCCGGGAGGTCGGGGACAGGCCGCGGCCTACTTCGTTGACGACTTAAGCGCCCTGATCCTGCGGCGGACTTTCAAGATGCTCCGCCTGCGTGGCACCTTCGGCAATCTGGCTTTGAGCAACTCCGGATGCTTGTTCTTGAGCAGCGCATTGAGCGACCCGTGATCATCGAACCCCAATAACTTCGCCGCACGCGAAACTCTGCCGCCCGTCTCCTTCAAGGCCAGCTCGATGTAGTGGGATTCAAGTCGGCGGACTTCCTCTTTAAGAGAAAATCCGTGCGGGAGTTCCGCCCGGACTTCCTGCGTCAAGGAATCTCTTCCGCCCTGCCCTCCACGTTCAGCGCGCCGTAAGGCGTCGAGCACGACGCGGGCCGCGAGACGAAGGCGCATCAGCACCTCTACCCTGTCTGCTTGGCCGACGAGCACATCGGCCTGTTCGTACCATTTGAATAGCTCGAAGAGGGGCACGCGCACACCCAACTCATGAATCGCCAGCAGATATGCGGCACCTGCGCCTTCGGCGTTGCCCGCTTGCAGGAGGGTCTCGGCGGCGCGTCCGAAACAGACCTGCGCCGGAGTGTCGCGGTCGAGCCGGGCCAAAGCGGTCGCGTGAGTCACGAGGGTCTCGCCGAGCAGGGCCAGTTCACCGCCCTTCTCTAACGTCCGCACCGCCGAGCGCGCAGCCTGCTCCGCTTCGTCCAGCCGCCCTTCGGCCAAATGCAGGCGCGCCCGCGTCTCATCGACCTGCGCGACCCGCGTCCGATCCTTCAGACTCGTATAGAGCCGACGCGCATGGGTCAGGTGACTGCGCGCGTCCTCAAAATTACGCGCGCTGATGTAAAGTACGCCGAGGTTGTTCTCGACCGCTGCTTCGTTACGAGTGTGCCCCGCGCGCTTGAAGTGATACGCCGCCGCCGTGTACTCGATAAGCGCGCGGTCTAAGTGCGTCTCCGCGCGTTCCTCCTGATACAGGTAGTTCAAGGCGTTCGCCCGCTCGTTGTGAAACTTCCCCTTGATCGAATTGCTCTGCTCAAGGTCGAAAAGCGAGGACGCCTCTGTCAGGAGTTCCAGCGCCTCGCGGTAACGCGAGTCGGAAGAATCAACGATGGCGAGGCGGAGTAGTGCAAGGGCACGCTGCCTCGGCTGGCACGCCGCCGGGGATTCGAGAACCCCACGCAAGATGACACGCGCCTCGTCGAAGGCCCCTTCCCTCCAGTAACAGCAGGCGAGTTCGACGCGCGCCTCGGCCACCTTTTGTAAATCAGACAGCCCCTCAAATACGGACGCGCTTTCGCTGAGCAGGTCTTTAGCAGACTCCTGCGCCCTCTCAATCCCCGCGGCGCTTCCCAGCCAGCCCGTCAGCGCGCCCGCGCGCAGAAGCACCTCGCCGGCGACACGGCTGCCAAACTCTTCCACCCGCGGCCTTTGCCCGACGCCGCGCCAAAGCTCTCCCAAAACTTCTGTCGCCGCCTCGTACTCCCCCGCCTCCTCCAACTCACCGGCGAGTTCACAACGCCGAACTGCTCTGTCGTCCGGATTAAGCCCGGCGTCTTCAAGCTGTCGGCCTTTTCCTGTGATTAGTTTTCGCAAAAGGTGTTACCTACCCTATTCAGCGGGAATATTCCGAATCATCATTAGCGTTTATTACAACCAGCCTACGTCTCAGAAAACCGAACTTCAAAACGCCCGAATAATACGAAGTTCATTACTGCTTGTCAAGTGTTATTATTGATATTGTTTATTATATGATGTACTGGAATATTATTCCAATCTTTGACACGAAGAATCGAAGACAGCTGATTACTTAATGGTCGCGGCCATCTACATGACGTGCCAGAAGATCACGGAGGCCATCATTGAGGACGCGCAGGGTCGCCGAGGGCAAGCGAACTTCGCATGGTTCTGTTGCAACAACCGCCTCTCAGTTAGAATCCGCTCCTCACGTCCCGTTTGAAAGAGAATGACCGCAAGTGACGCTGAATGAAGAATATGAAGTCAGTCGCCACGGCCAAGGAGCAGGGCAGCGCCTGACTTTTGACTCCTCTGTTTATCTCTTGATTCCTGTACCCCCCTCAGTAAATAAGCGTTGCCCGCGTTGCATTTCTATGCTATAAGCAGCCGTTATGAAGAAGCAGCCCTTTTCCATCAGCCCTAATCCCCTT
>JBAVPI010000336.1:0-1949 GCA_049692915.1 Pyrinomonadaceae bacterium | reverse complement strand
GGCCGTCAAGAACTCCGAGCGCGAGCAGGACGGCAAGCGCGTCGCGGAGAAGACCAAGGGCGTCATCGCGGGCGAGGACGGCAAGGCGCGCTGGTTTCTCGTGACGGACTTGAACGCCGACCTCGGCAAGGCGGTCAAGGACTTGAAGGCAGGCGGCGTCACCGAGCCGATTAAGGTTGACGAGGGCTACATGATCTTGCGCGTCAACGAGCGCAACGATGCCTTCAACGAGAATCAGGTGCGCAGCATGATCGTGCAGGAGCGCGGCGAAAAAGAGCGCGAAATTTTCCTGCGCACGCTCCGGCAGGAGGCTTACATCAAGCCCGCGGACAATTACAAAGACCTCGTGCAGCCCGTGCTCGACAAGGACGCCCCGGCCACCACCAGTCAACAGGGCGCGGACAAAAACTCCAAGAACAAGAAACAGTAACGACTTCGTGAATCGTCAATCGTGAATCGTGAATAGAAAGAAATGGCTTCTTCTATTCACGATTGACGATTGACGATTCACTTCCTTTATGCGCCTCGACCAATTTCTCCGCGCCAGTCGTCTCGTCCTGCGTCGAACGGTCGCGCAGGAGTTGTGCGATGCCGGAGTCATCTCCGTCAATGGTATCCTTGCGCGCTCGTCGCGCACCGTCCGCGAAGAGGATGAGATTACCCTCACACGGCGCAACCGCATCCTCAAAGTCCGTGTCTGTGCCGTTCCCGCGACGAAACAAATCTCACGCGCCGAAGCCCCCTCGCTCTACGAAATAATCGGCGATGAGAAGGTGAGCGACGAGGGCGAAGGGCCGATGGACGAATGAGAGCGCCCGCTGACTTAACCCGTTATCCCTTTGCCCTCGACCGATTCTTCGCCGTTCGCCTTTCGCCCGCCACCCGGTAAATTTAGCTTCCCCTTTGTCTTGAAACGAAACGCGTCAGGTTTGCGCCCGTGAGAAATGCGGCGCGAACGCGCGCGTCTTCCGTTGGTACGATGTTTGCCAATCGGTAAGGCACACCCGTGACAATCCTTGTCGTTCAGGTGTCGCATAGACAAATTGGAGCAAGCGATTTTTATGAGCATTCTGGGAAGCATTTTTACCGACGATCTGGCGATAGACCTCGGCACCGTGAACACGCTGATCTACGCGCCCGACCGCGGCGTCGTTTTGAACGAACCGTCGGCGGTGGCGATTCACAAGTACACGGGCGAAGTTCTCTGGGTCGGCACGGAGGCTTATAAAATGCTCGGTCGCGAGCCGAAGGACATCGAAGTCTTCCGGCCCATCCGCAACGGCACGATTGATAATTTCGACGCCGCAGAGAAGATGCTCAAGGCATTCATCAGCCGCGTCACGGGCAGCAACAACAAGCGCAGCCATGTCGTCATCGGCGTGCCCGGCTCTTCGACGCCAATCGAGCAGCGCAGCGTGCGCGACGCGGCTCGCGACGCTAAGGCCAGCCGCGTTGACCTCGTGGACGAGGGCTTGGCCGCCGCTCTCGGCGCGGGACTCAAAGCGGACGACGAGCGCGCGCACCTCGTCGTGGACATCGGCGGCGGCACGACCAACGTCGCCATCGTCGCCTCAGGCGCGGTCGTCTCTTCGACGAGCCTGCCTGCCGCCGGCAACACGATGGACGAAGCGATTCGCGATTACATCCGCGCAAAATACGAGATGCAACTCGGCGAGCGCACCGCCGAAAATTTGAAGCAGGAATTGAGCGCCGCCGGGACGGACGAGGAGAAAAGTTCGCGTCGTCTGGAAGTCGTCGGCAAGGGCTTAACTGACGGGATGGCGAAGGCCGTCGAGATTACTTCAGCGGAGGTGCGCGAGGCGCTGGAGCCGGTCGTCGCGGAGATCGTGGCGGGCGCGCGGCGTGCCATCGAGGATTCCAAGCCGGACGTGACGGCTGACATTTACCAGACGGGACTCATCCTGACGGGCGGCGGCGCGCTCTTGGAC
>JBAVPI010000335.1:0-2911 GCA_049692915.1 Pyrinomonadaceae bacterium | reverse complement strand
GCCAGTCGGGGTTGCTAGACACGTGCGGCGCGCGTATGCCACAATCCCCGGCACACCATTTCAGAAAAAAGACTTAAAATTCGGAGAGGAACAATCATGGCAGAGAACGATAACACTCCCGCCGAAGCCGCGCAGACGGGCGGCGAGGATGCGGGCGAAACCGTCGAGACGAACGGGGCAATGGCGACAACAACGGAAGAGGCCGCAGGCGAGACGACGACAGCGACAGATGCGGCCCCCCCGCAATCCGGCGACGACGGCAACAGCGTCAACGCAGCCGCGCCCCCCGATACGGCGGAAGCGGCTGCACCGGAGACTCCCGCTCCCACCGAAGAGATTTCCTACCACGCCGTCGAGAAGGACGGGCACGTGACGGCCATCTGGGAGATGCAGGGCAACAAGCACCTGCGCACGATAGACCCGCGCTCGCGTCAGGGACAGGAGATACTCCGCCTCTACACATCGGAGCATCCGGACGAGCACGCCGGAGCGACCGACACGGCCACGGCGTAAAAACAGTGACGTGTGAAAGGTGACGGGTTAGAAAAACTTCTTGCCCGTCACACGTCATACGTCACCGTATTCTGCGGCTCGCCTTTGACGAACGCCTCGATATTTTCTACGAGTTGATCGGCGAGCGCCTGCATCGCCCCTACACCTGCCCACGCGACGTGCGGCGTGACGATCAGGTTAGGCAGATCGAGTTCGAGTAAGGGATTTCCTTCGCGCGGCGGCTCACGATTGAGCACGTCAACGCCCGCGCCCCCGATGTCGCCCGCCCGCAGAGCCTCGACGAGCGCCGCCTCGTCCACCAGACCGCCACGCGCGCAGTTTATCAACAAAGCATTCGGCTTCATCAAAGCGAGTTCCGCGCGACCGATGAGATGGCGCGTCTCATCCGTCAGGGGCGCGTGCAGCGTCAACACGTCGCTCGCGCGCAGCACTTCGTCAAAGCGCGTGCGGCCCTCGCGCACTTCACGCGCGCCCCTGCGCTCCGCGGCCAACACGTTCATGCCGAAGGCACGCGCCAGACGTTCGACGCCGCGACCGAGCGAGCCGTAGCCGATGATTCCAAGCGTCGCGCCGTGCAAGTCTCTGATGGGATGATCGAGCAGGCAGAACTGCGTCGCGCGCTCCCACGCACCGCCTCTTAAGTCGGCACGGTACGCCGCCAGATTGCGACTGAGCGCCAGCGTCAACATCAAGACGTGTTCCGGCACCGTCCGTTGCGCATAGCCGCGCACGTTCGCTACCGTGATGTTCTGCTCGCGGCAATATTTTAGGTCAACAACGTCCACGCCCGTCGCCGCGACCGCGATCATCTTGAGACGCGGCAACTCGCGCAACACTTCTGCGCGCAGGCCGACTTTGTTCGTGACGGCAATCGTCGCGCCGCGCAATCTCTCCAACACTTCGTCCTCTTGCGTCGCGCCGTAGTCCAGCCACTCGTGCGAGAACGAGGGCCGCCGCACGTCTGCACGGAGCGTGTCGCGGTCGAGGAAAACAATCCTCTCCGTCACTCTGGATAATCCCCCTCGTCCGAAAAATTAGCCGAGCGCATCGCTCAGCACTTTCGCCAGCCTCGCCCCGCCGCGCTGGAGTTGTCTTTCGATGATCGTGAGGTTGTGATTGAAGTAGTCGTTTTCGAGCTGGCGGGTCGTATGACTACCGCTCTTAAACGGCTCATTCCTGAGCCACTTTGAGGGGCCGTTGCAGTCGGAGGCGCTCGGACACTCGTAGGCATCACCGATGGCTTCGGCGTGCGCCTCGTTGAGCCACCCGACAGCATCGCCCTGCTGGAGAGAGGCCAAGCCGCCCGCCGAAGCGATCCCGCCGTCGAGCATCGCGGCGTACTGGCTCTCGCTCTTGCCCAGCTTCAGCATGCGCGTCCCGATGATCTTCGAGTCCCAGACCTTGTGCAGTTGGCTCGGCACTTCAAAATACTGCACGAAGTAGAAGTTGCCGCCGGTCTTCTCCTTGACGGTGTGGAGCGGCTGGTGCAAATCGCCGACGATGTGGATGACGAACATCAGCGCTTGCGCGCGCGAGATTTTCGGGTCGGTGATTTCTTTGCGCAGAATTTTGAGCGCGTGGTCGAGGCCGTAGATTCCGCACTTGCCCTTCACGTCTTGATCTTCCGGCTCGCAGTCGCGCAAGGGATCGTAGCCTTTATTTCTGAGCGAGATGTCCACGAAATGCCAGTTATAAGTTTGCGGATGCGTAGTGTTGCGCGAGTCGTCGGGCCACGTCGAGGCGCACAACATTTTGTTGAGTACGGTCGCCCCGCCGCCGCACAGATGATTGTTTGTGAGGATGTCGTTGATCTGCTGTCGCGCCGTGGCCGAGAGATGTTTTTCGGCGATCATGGTGACGATGTGGTGTCCCTCGCCACCCCACGCCGCCGCCGACGCGTGAAGCAGCGCGGTCAGGAACGCAGCCGCGACGAGACGGGCGATGACCCGCCGGTGTGATTTGAGCGTAGCTTTGTTTGACATGATGTGAGTCTGCTTTGTGTAGCGGTTGTCCGGGTTGGAGCAAGTGTGATAGAGCGCGAGGTTGAAGAATATTGTCATCCGCCGTCGCGCCACGAAACTGTTTGCGGGGATGCGCGAGGTTGCGAAGAACGCCCTTAGGAAAAGCGGCTGCACGTTAGCACCACGCCGCAAAAGTTGCAACGGGAATTTCGTCGCGAGAATTTTCCACGACACATGAATCACGAGGATTTTCCACGACACGTGACCGCGGGAGTTTCCGCGACACGCGCTTGAGAGAGAGCGCGCGCGATGTTAGCATCCCGCTCCGTTCTTCCATCCGGTAGATTCCGACATACACACAGGACATGAGCACTCATCCGACGAACGCAGATGCGACGGCACAGCCACCGGTGGGCGATGCGGGCGGCGCGCGACGC
>JBAVPI010000334.1:0-5734 GCA_049692915.1 Pyrinomonadaceae bacterium | reverse complement strand
GCGCTGAGGCCCGCCACCCCGCCGCCGATGACGATGACATCCGCCGCGCCCTGTGAAACTTCGCTCTTTCGCATTCGGGAAAACTGCTGGTATGATGCCCTTAAATTAGAAGTCAGAGGCCGGAAATTAGAGGTTAGTGAAAGCTCTCAAACACTGCCTTCGGCCAACCTCTGATCTCTGATCTCTGACCTCTGCTTTATGAAACATACTATCACACTGATTCCGGGCGACGGCATCGGCCCCGAAGTCTCTTCGGCGGTGGTTCGCATCATCGAGGCGGCGGGCGTCGAAGTGCAATGGGAGACGCATTACGCGGGCGCGCAGGCGTTGGAAAAATTCGGCACGACGCTCCCTGAAGACCTGCTCGAATCCATCAAGCGCAACCGCGTCGCTTTGAAGGGGCCGATCACGACGCCCATCGGTAAGGGCTTCACGTCCGTCAACGTCGGCCTGCGTAAGGCGCTCGACCTCTACGCGAATTTGCGTCCCGTGCGCGCGTTGCCGAACGTTCCTTCGCGCTACCCCGAACTCGACCTCGTGGTCGTGCGCGAGAACACCGAAGACCTCTACGCAGGCATCGAGCACGTCGTCGTCCCCGGCGTCGTCGAGAGCATCAAGATCATCACCGAGAAGGCCTCGACGCGCGTCTCGAAGTTCGCCTTAGAGTACGCGCGGCGCGAGGGCCGCAAGAAGGTGACAGCCGTCCACAAGGCGAACATCATGAAGCTGTCGGACGGACTCTTTCTCGAATGTTTCTACAACGTCGCGAAGGCTTATCCGGAAATCATCGCCGACGATAAGATCGTTGACAATGCCTGCATGCAACTCGTGATGCGTCCCGAACAGTTCGACATCATGCTGCTGGAGAATCTCTACGGCGACATCGTCTCAGACCTGTGCGCCGGACTGATCGGGGGACTGGGTCTCGTTCCCGGCGCGAACATCGGCGAGCAGGGCGCGGTCTTCGAGGCCGTCCACGGCTCCGCGCCCGACATCGCGGGCCAAGGCGTCGCCAACCCGACGGCGCTCTTGCAGTCCGGCATCCTCATGCTCCGCTATATCGAAGAGCGCGAAGCGGCGGAACGCACCGAGCACGCCATGCTCAAGGTCTTCCGCGAAGGCCGTGTGCGCACGCGCGATATCGGCGGCACGGCGAAGACGATGGAGTTCGCCGAGGCCGTCATCGCCGCGATGGAATGACGGAGGCAAGGATGTTGCGAGGGCTGCGCGGCGCGAGACGGTTTCGCGCCGCGTGGCCTTCGCTCCCCGGCCCTTCGCGCATCAACGCCCGCCGGTTTTATTCATCCGCGCCGTCGAAATTTCCTTGACAGTGTGCGCGCGTAGCGCATAGATTCTTGCCCGCTTCCCGTGGAAATCGAGTCACAAAAATTGCTTTCCGGACGCTGAATTAAATCAGCCGTCAGGTAAGGCGCGGCATACGCCGTCGAAGAACAACAAATCGTCTCCCCGATGAATCGCTCGCCTTGCGCACGACTCCCGTTTTCCCTTTTCGCCCAACCGGGCGGCCCGGCATCGGATGAGCGCGTCGCACATATGGAATTCGCTTTCTCAGTAAGGAGAAATCAGATGCTTCGTCAAAGAATCTTATCAAGGGGTGCCAGAGAATTGACCAGCCTTTCGCTGGTCTTGATACTTGTTTGTCTGATTATGCCCGGCCTGCCCGTGTCGTCCGCCTCGGCGGCGCGACGGGTGCGCACAGCCACCGCCACGGCTGCGCCCGCACAGCAATCCGATATTCCCGTCATCGCGCCGGGTTCGGCTTACCGTCAGACCAACCTCGTCTCGGACATCCCCGGCGCGGCGTTCATTCAAGACCCGCTGCTCGTCAACCCGTGGGGCATCTCGATGACGAGCACCAGCCCCTTCTGGGTCGCCAACAACGGGACGAGCACTTCGACGCTTTACAGGGGCGACGTGGCGGGAAGCCCGTTCGTCAAGAATGCGTCGCTCGCAGGCATCACCATCCCCGGCGGACTGCCGACGGGCACGGTCGCCAACACGGGCGGGGCCACCGATTTCGTCGTCTCATCGGGTAGCGCCAGCGGCAAGGCCGCTTTCCTCTTCGCCTCGATTACGGGCAACATCACAGGCTGGAACTCCAGCGTCCCCGCCGCCGGTTCGACCACCGGGGTCATCATGGCGAGCCAGCCCGGTCACGTTTACACAGGCCTCGCCATCGGCAGTTCGGGCGGAAACTTCTTTCTCTACGCCGCCGACTTCGCCAACGGCAAGATTGACGTTTACAACAGCACCTTCGCGCTCCAGCCCGCGGCGAGTTTCCCCTTCGCCGACCCGACCATCCCGACGACGGCGGGGAACACCTACCACGCCTACAACATCCAAGCCATCGGCAGCTCGCTCTACGTCTCTTACGCGAAGGTCGGCACGGGCGGGAAAGACGAGGCGGGCGTCGGCAACGGCTTCGTCCGCCGCTTCAACACCAACGGCGTCCGCGACCTCACCTTCGGCATCAACAACGGCCCGCTCAACTCGCCGTGGGGCATGGTCATTGCGCCCGCCTCGTTCGGCATTTTCGGGGGCGCGCTGCTCGTCGGCAACTTCGGCGAAGGCAACCCCAGCATCCACGCCTTCAACCCGACGACCGGCGCATTTCTCGGCACGCTCCAGAACGAGAACGGCGACGGCATCGAGATTGACGAACTGTGGGCGCTCACGTTCGGCAACGGCGCTGCGGGCGGCGACCCCGGCACGCTCTACTTCTCCGCCGGTACTGCCGAAGAAGAGCATGGTCTCTTAGGTTCGCTCAAGGCGACGACTGCTTCGGCCACCTCGCTCGTCCAATTCAGCACGGACGAATACGCCATAGGTGAGGGCGGCGGTAGCATCAGCATCACCGCCACGCGTTCGGGCGACGTGTCGAGCGCGGCGTCGGTTAACTTCAACACCTTCGACGAGTCGCAACCGCTCCACGCCTCGCAGAAGAGCGACTACGAAATCTCGCTCGGCACGATCAGGTTCGGCCCCGGCGAGACGAGCAAGACGTTCAGGATTTTACTCATTGACGATAAGTTCGCGGAGGGTGACGAGCAAGTAAACCTGATGCTCAGCAACCCGACGGGCACGGGCGTCGGGCTGGGCAGCCCGAACGTCGCCACGCTGAAAATCTTCGACAACGACGCTGCGCCGTCCGCGACGAATCCGATTGACGACGCGCAGTTCTTCGTCCGCGAGCAGTATCTCGACTTCCTTAACCGCGAGCCTGATCCGGCGGGCTTCGCTTTCTGGACGAACCAGCTTACCTCCTGCACCAGCCCGCAGTGCAACATCAGCGAGCGGCGCATCAACGTCTCTGCGGCTTTCTTCCTCTCCATCGAGTTTCAGAATACGGGCATGCTCGCATACCTGACGGAGAAGGTGTCCAACGGGTCGCGCCCGCTCTATGGTCAGTTTGAAAAAGACGTGCAGGCGCTCCAGAAGGACTTCATCTTCGGCGCACCCGGCGCGGACGCCCAACTCGAAGCCAACAAGCAGGCCTTCTTCAACGAGTTCGTGACGCGCCCTGAGTTCGTCTCGAAGTTCGGCGGCATGACGAACGCACAGTATGTTGACGCGCTGCTGACCTCCGCGGGGATTGACCCGGCCAACCAGAGATTGTTCATCGTCAGCCTGACGAACGCGCAGGAGAATCCGCCGACCACTCCGACCACTTCCACGGGCGGGCCGAGACCTGCGTCCTTCGGCACGGCGCGATTCCAGTTCAACGCCGCGCAGACAACTCTGTCGTTCACGGCCACGATCAATAACATTGACGTGACCGGCACACAGACGGCCGACACGAACGACAATCTCGGCAACGCGCACATCCACGCGGGCGCGACCATCACGCCCACCACCAACGGGCCTGTCGTCTGGGGCTTTTTCGGCAGCCCGTTCAACGATAACAACCCCAACGATCAACAGGTGACGCCTTTTACGAGCGGTGTCGGCGGCACGTTCAGCGGCAAGTGGGACGCGCCCGAAGGCAACAGCACGACGTTGGCCGCGCAGTTGGCGAACATACGTGCGGGCCATGCTTACATCAACTTCCACACCACGCAGTTCACGGGCGGCGAGATACGCGGCAACTTTCCTTCGGAGACGGCCTTCCGTGATTCGCTCGTCGCTGGTCTGGACGCTACCACGATGACTCGCGCGCAGGTGTTGCGCGCCGTTGCGGAGAATCAGGAGTTCTCGCAGAAGGAATTCAACTCGGCCTTCGTGTTGATGGAATACTTCGGCTACCTGCGCCGCGACGCCGACGACGCGGGCTTCAACTTCTGGCTCAACAAGCTGAACGCCTTCAACGGCAACTTCGTCAACGCCGAGATGGTCAAGGCCTTCATCACGTCGAGCGAATACCGGCAGCGGTTCGGCCCAAGCTAAAAAGGCAGGACTGAAAAGTTGTCGGGTCATCAGACCGATTCGGGCCATCAGACCGAAAGGGGAGGCGGAACTTAAATTCCGTCTCCCCTTTCGCCATTCAACCGCTCTTTCGTCGCGTCGAAAAATTATCCTTAAAGACTCAGGCCGGTGGCGCGGCTTCCGCAAAGACGATCAAGCCAGTGGCGCGGCTTCCGCGTGCGTCACATGAGCATCGCCCGCCAACACGACCGTCAGGTGATTGGGGCGGAAGTATTTGCGTATGGCCGCGTTGACCTGCTCGACGCTGACCGCGCGGATGAGTTGCGGGAAGCGGTCTATGTAGTCCGCGCCGAGCCGGTAGAACTCCGCGTTCCAGAGCGACGCGGCCAGCCCCGCGTTCGTCGAGAGCGAGACCTTGAACGAGCCGACGGCGGAAGATTTTTCGTCCTCCAGTTCGTCGGGACGCACGCCCTGCTCGACGTATTCGCGCAGCACGGAGAGCGCCGATTCAATCGCACGCTCGACGTTGCCGGGATTCACCGAGACGGCGATGTACCACGGCCCCGCCGCCAGAGAGGGCGCGCGGAAGCGCGAAGCGATGCCGTAGGTCAGGCCCTCGCGGTCGCGCACCTGTAGTCCGAGGCGCGACGAGAGAGTTGATTCGCCGAGCGCGCGGTTGGCGAGAATCGCTGCGTAATAATCCTCCGCGTCGCGCCTGAGCGGGACTGCCGAGCCGAGCAGGATGTCCACGTTGGCCTTGTCCCGCAGGAGCACGAAATCACGCCGCGCGCCCGTCTGCTCGCCGGGGTCTACGACGTTGATGTCCACCCGCTCCGGCCCGCCGAATTTCCCGAACGCCTGACGAAACAGGCGCGTCGCTTCGTCCGCGCGCACATCGCCGGCAATCGCCAGCATGAGCGTGCGACCGCCGTAGAACTCTTCGTAAAAGCCGCGCACGTCCTCGACCGTGATGGCCGAGATGCTGCGGACGAGGGCGTCGCCCGCGTGCGTGTAGAAGGGGTGCGCGGCGTCGTAAACGAGTTGCGTGAAACGCTCGTAGGCGCGCAGGCGCGTGTCCGACTGTTGCTCCTGAACCGCGGCGATGGTCTGCTGCTTCAGCTTCTCCAACTCGTCGGCGGGGAACGACGGCTCGCACAACTCTTCCGCGAGCGCCGACATGAGAAGCGGGAAATCCTTGGCGAGCGAGCGCCCGACGATCTGCACGGCGAAAGGGTCTGCCGAACAATCGAGTTCCGCCCCCACGCCTTCGAGGTCGCGCGCGAGTTCGAGCTTGCTCCGCTGGCGCGTGCCGCGTTCGAGCATCTGCGCGGTGAGACGCGCCAGTCCGGGC
>JBAVPI010000333.1:0-1681 GCA_049692915.1 Pyrinomonadaceae bacterium | reverse complement strand
GAGAGAATGGAGAACGATGATGTTTTGTCCGCACTGCGGCGCTGAATCAACGTCCGAATTGAATTACTGCAAACGTTGCGGGGGCAACCTGTACGCTCTCGCGCCGGGACAGCAGGCGGAGACGCGCCCGGCTGTGTCGGCGGGCGTCGCGTGGGCCATCGGCGGGACGACGCTGTTCCTCGTGCTGTGCGGCCTGATCGGAATGCTCGCGGCCCTCACGGACATGGCGCGCGGGCGCGACTTCCTGACTCCGATTGTTTTTATCGCAGTCGCCGGAGGCGCTACCATCCTCGGCAGCGTGGCCCTGCTCATGAGATTTTGGACGAACCTTCTCATCGGCGCGCAGAAGACGAATAAACCCGCGACGTTTGCGAAGCCGTCGAAAACGAACGACCTCGGCCCGGCCAGAGTCAGCGCGCTTCCCGAACCGATACCCTCAAGCGTCACCGAACACACGACGCGCACCTTCGACCCCGCCTACAGAGGATCGAAAAGATAGAGGCCGGACGCTGGCGAAACGTGTTGTCTTGCACGGCATTTAACATCCGACATCCAATCTCTCTTCTTCGTTGACACCCCCGCGAGGGCGCGGCTATCATCCGCGACAGTTTCCAAGCGTCATCCAAAGCGTTCGCCATCGTCATCGAGTTTCTTTGAGAGTCCGCGCCCGCGACGAATGAAGTGCGCGGGCCGCACTCGAAAACCGTTCCGTTCATCTCTCGCTGTTACGGATTCAATTCCTGATGGAGAAGCCTGCTATTCGACGTGTCGGGGTGCTCGTCAAGCCGCATCAGCCGGAGGCGGTCAGGACGATCTGCGGCCTCGTCGAGTGGTGCGCCGCGCACGACATCACCGTCGTCGGCGGGCCGCGGCTTGAGCGCGAACAGATCGAGCGGCAGACCGGCTGCGCCGTCGAGACGCTGGAGTACGCGGAACTCGTCGCGAGCGTTGACCTCATCGTCGTGCTCGGCGGCGACGGGACGATGATCTCCACCGCGCGCATGATCGGCGACCGCGGCGTGCCCGTCCTCGGCGTCAACTACGGAACGCTCGGCTATCTCGCGGAGTTCGGCAGCGAAGAGATGATCCCCGCGCTCGAAGCCGTCACGGTCGGCGCTTATAAGATTGACCGGCGGTTGATGCTCGCGGCGGAAGTCCGGCGCGACGGCGAGCGCCTGATGAGCGAGCGCGTCTTGAACGATGTGGTCATCAGCAAGTCGGCGCTCTCGCGCATCATCGAGATCGAGACGTGGATTGATAAACAGTTCGTCAACGTCTTCCGCGCCGACGGATTGATTATTTCGACGCCCACGGGTTCGACCGCCTATAACCTGTCGGCGGGCGGCCCCGTCATCTACCCCTCGATGGGTGCGGTCGTGATTACGCCGATCTGCCCGCACACGCTCTCGAACCGCCCCATCGTCGTCCCCGACGACGTTGAGTTCGAGTTCACCTTGAAGACTAGAGAAGACGTGGCCTTGACGCTCGACGGGCAGGTCGGCGTGCCCCTCGAAATCGAAGACCGCGTGATCGTCCGCAAGAGCAGCACCACTTTCAACCTGATTCAGGCCAGCACGCGAAACTACTTCGACGTGCTCCGCAACAAACTACGATGGGGGAGGTGAGAAAATGATGAGCGCGAAATGATGAATAACGGATGAAAACAGAGATGCTTCTGTCT
>JBAVPI010000332.1:0-2328 GCA_049692915.1 Pyrinomonadaceae bacterium | reverse complement strand
CCTCGGCTTCGGCACGCGATTGCACGACGCTCAACTGCGCCTGTTCCAGACTCTCCTGCAAAAAAGCGATCTGCTGTTGTGCGCGTGTGACGCGCGCGGTGGCTTGATCCAGAGACGCCTGCGCCCCCTCTTCGCGCGAGCGCACCTGCTCGTCGTCGAGCGTGGCGATGGGGTCGCCGGCCTTCACCACGTCGCCTTCACGCACACGGATGTCTCGGATGCGTCCGCCGGTCTTGGCGGCAATCGCCGCGTCGTCGCCCTCGACACGGCCCGTCACAATGATGACGCCCTGCGGCACGTCGGGCGCGCGCAGCCAGAACCACCAGACGAGAAACGCGGCGAGCGCGAGGACGAGAAGGATAGGCAGGACGCGCGCGAGGCGTCGGCGAGGCGTCGCGATTTGCGCGCCTGTTGTGTGCGTGTTCGTCGTTTGCGAGTCGGTGGTCTGTGACTTTGTAGTTTGCGGAATCGCGGCGTGCGAGTCGGTCGTTATCGCATCGGAGGTTTTGCGTCCCGGCAGCGGCGGCGCGTCCGTCTCTGGCGCGGGAGGAGCGTGTTCCGCTACGTCGCCTGTCTCTGCGGGGAGCATCTGGTCGGGCATACGCGTTCGGGTTTCTCTGTGTAGATGGTTAAGACATGAGCGCGAAGGGCGACGCGAAATGTTTCGCCCTGCCCGCGAGCGCGGGTCTTCAATGCACGTGAACCTCGACGTGATTCTCTTCGAGCGCGTTGCCGGTGGCGCGCTGCAAATCGGCAATCGCTTTGTTCAACTCGGTCTGCGCACGCAGTTCGTTGCCGCGCGCCGTGGCGAGCGCCGTCTGTCGTTCGAGCACGAGAAAGACCGTGCTTTGCCCGGCGTCGAGCCTGCGTTGTTCGCTCGCGTATTGCTGCTCGGACGCGGAGCGAGCCGATGCCGCCGAACGCAGGCGCGACTCGGCGGTCTTGACGAGTTGCAGCGAGTTGCGCACGTCCACCTGAATCAACTGCTCAAGCTGCTCGCGTTGCGTGTGAATGCGCTCGGCGTCCACGAGCGTGCGGCCCAGTTGCGCTTGAGCCGTGCGATTCCTGAGCGGGATATTGACGTTGACGCCGACGCGGAAATTAGTGAAACGGTTGGCAGCGAGGTTCGTCAGCGACTGGCTGTAGCCGCCGATGAGCACGTCGGAGATAGCGCCTCCGGCCTGCGGGGGCAGCGGCGGCAAGCCCACCAGAGTTGAAAGCTGGTTGATGCGGTCGCGCAGGAGCGCGTTCGAGGCCGTCAGAGGATTGTTCGCCGCCGAAGGATTGAGCGAGCCGGCGAGACCAACAAGGCCGTAAGAGGCGACGAGATCAACCTGCGACCTCGTCTGCTCGCGCGCGAAACGCTGTTCGATTTCGTTGATGGCCCCCGTCACGTCGGACGACTGAATTTCGGGGCGGGCCTTGAGCGCGGAGGCGAGCGCGCTCTGCAAGTCCACCGTCGGCGTCTGCAAATCCACGGAGTCGGTCGGCACGACGGCGACGTTCCAGAGCGGAGCGTCGCGATTCTCCGCGATCAAATTTTTCAAACTGTTTTCGGCGCGGCCCACGTCGTCGAGCGCGGAATAGACGCTCTGCTCGAAGCCGGAGATTTGCGCTTCCGCCGCGACCACGTCAATCGGCGCGAGCAGTCCGTCGCGGACGAGACGACGGTTGTGTTCGAGTTGGGCGCGCGCGTCCGTCACGGCATCGCGCTGAATCTGTAGGTTGCGCAGAGAGAAGACCAAATCCCAGTAAGCGCGCTGGACGTTTGTGATCGTCTCGATAGCGCGCTGGCGAAACTGCGCGTCGGTCAGGGAAAGATTCTTCTTCGCGATTTCAATGAGGCGGCGGTTAGCGTCGAATCTGCGACCGCGAAGGATCGGCTGCGTGTAGTTGAACGTCAGGGAAGTCGGGTACTGCGGATTGAGCGAGGCGAACAGGTTATCTGTCGAGACGCGGTTCGAGACGAAGTCCACGCGATAACCGCCGCCGGCCTTCGGCGTCAGCCCTTGAAAAGATGACGTGCTGAAAAAGCCGGACTGCGTGACCGAGCCGCCCGTGCTGCCGCTCAGGGTGGAGGCCGCCGGAGTTTCCGTCTTCTCGTAGTAAGAGTTCGTCGCGATGCGCGGGTCATAGACGCCCTTCGCGCCGCTCAAATCAAACTCGGCGGCGCGCACGTTCTCGCGCGCGACCTCGATGTCTTTGTTATTCGTGAGCGCCATCTCGATGGCTTCGCGGACGCTCAGGGCGCGCTGCTGTCCCATGTCCACGCCGACGCGTTCCAGAGGGGGAAGCGGCCCCGGCGTCGCGCGCCAGTCCGTCGCCACC
>JBAVPI010000331.1:0-2875 GCA_049692915.1 Pyrinomonadaceae bacterium | reverse complement strand
CCGACGCCGACGCCCTGCCCCGGCGGGACGACCACGACAACTTTCTCGAATTCTTCGAGCATCACGATTGCCGACAGCGCCGCACAGCCGACCAGAGCCGTCCCCTATCCTTCCGACATCACGGTCGCGGGGCTGAACGGCTCTGTGCAAAAGGTGACGGTGACGCTCAACAATCTCAGCCACACCTTTCCCGACGACGTGGACATCCTCCTCGTCGCGCCGGGCGGACAGGTTGCGACGATCTTCTCGGACGTTGGCGGCTCGACCGCCGCGAACAACGTGACCCTCACGCTCGACGACGCGGCATTATCAAGCTTGCCCGACACTGGCCCGCTCACCAGCGGCACTTTCAAGCCTTCTAATTTCGGAGCGCCGCTCGACATCTTCCCGACGCCCGCTCCTGCACCAACCGGCGCGGCGGCGCTCTCCGTCTTCAACGGCGGAGCGCCGAACGGTACGTGGAGTCTCTACGTCGTGGACGACCTCTCCGGCGATGCCGGTCAGATCACAGGCGGCTGGTCAATCTCGCTCACGTCCTGCGCGGGCGAGCCGCCGACCATCAGTTGTCCGGCTAATTTCTCCACCCCGGCTGACGCGAATTCATGCGGCGCGGCGGTGAACTTCAACGGCGCACACGCCGCCACGGCCACCGGCAACCCTGTCCCGCCCGTCACCTATTCGCCCGCCTCCGGTAGCACCTTGCCCGTCGGCACGACGACCGTCACGGCGACGGCCGCCAATGCCTTCGGCTCCGTCTCCTGCACCTTCGACGTGACGGTGACGGACAATCAGAATCCAAGCATCAGCGCGCCCGCGCCCGTCACTGTTCATACCGGGCCGGGAGCGACTTCGTGCGGGGTCTTCGTCGGCGATGCCGCGCTCGGCACGGCGACGGCGAACGACAACTGCTCCGGCGTCAGCGTCTCTCGCACGGGCGTGCCCGCCGGGAACGTCTTCCCCACGGGGACGACGACGATCACCTACACGGCGACCGATGGCGCGGGCAACACTTCGTCCGCGTCGCAGTCCGTCACGGTCATTGACGACACGCCGCCGACGCTCAACCTGCCGCCTGACATTGCCGCGTCAACGACAGAGGGTTCCTGCTCCGTGCCGGTCAACTTCGTCGTGACCGCTCACGACAACTGTCCCGGCGTCAACGTCACGACCGACATCGCCTCCGGCACGGTCTTCCCGAAGGGCACGACCACCGTCCACGCCACGGCGACCGACGCTCACGGCAACACGACGACGGGCAGCTTCAACGTCACCGTCGCAGACCATCAAGCGCCGGTCATCAGTTGCCCGGCCAACATCGTCGTGCCCGCCGGTGCGTCGTGTACGGCAATCGTCAACTACACGGTGACGGCGACGGACAACTGCCCCGGCGTGACGGTCATCACCGACATCCCGTCGGGTTCGACCTTCCCCGCCGGTACGACGACCGTCCACGCGACGGCGGCGGACTCGTCCGGCAACATGTCGAGTTGCGCCTTCACGGTGACGGTGCAGGACACACAGCCGCCGACGCTTAGCGCGGTGACGGCGACGCCGTCCAGCCTGTGGCCGCCCAACCATAAGATGAAGACCGTGACCGTCAACTACACAACGTCGGACAACTGCGGCGGCGGTGTTGGCTGCGTGTTGAGCGTCACGAGCAACGAGCCAATTGACGGCACGGGCGACGGAGACACGTCGCCCGACTGGTTGATCGTGGACGCGCATCACGTCCAACTGCGTGCCGAGCGGTCGGGCGGCGGCAACGGTCGCATCTACACCATCACCGTCACCTGCAAGGACGCGGCGGGTAACACGACGGTCAGGACAACGACCGTGACCGTGGCGCATAACCTGTAAACGTCCGGCGAGTCTCAACCCACGGCGCACACCTCCGTTGGCTGAGACTCGCCGGAGACACCATCCGCCGTCTCAATAACAGAGGCGGAAACTTGAACCGGAAGCGGAAACTTGAAAAGGGATTGAGCCTGTGCTCAATCCCTTTTCGCGTCCTCGCTCAATCACTTTTCGCGTCATAGACGGTTATCCGTCCCGCCTATTTTTTTTCGCCGCAATCATCCGGCGCGGCGTCGCGCGCGCGAAGGACGCGCGAAGACCTGCGCGCGCTTCGACCAATCTCATGCTTTATCGTCGAGCCGTCTCTTCAGTTCTTCTATCTCGCTTCGCAAGGCATTCAACTCCTCGCGCATCTGCGGCAGGCGACCGAAGTGCGCGTTGAGCCGCTTGTATTCGTCGAGCGGTCTGACGGGCACGCCCCAGACCACCGCGCCCGCGCGCACGATCTTGCCGGGCAGTATGCCTGCCTTCGAGCCGACGACCGCGCCTCTCCCCACGCGCGCATGGTCGCCCATCCCGACCTGCCCGCCGATCACGGCGTCGTCCTCGACGACAGTGCTTCCCGAAATTCCCGTCTGCGCGGCGATCACCACGCGCTCGCCGATGCGAACGTTATGTCCCACCTGCACGAGGTTATCAATCTTCGTCCCGCGCCCGATGCGCGTCTCGCCCAAAGCGCCCCGGTCAATGCAACTCTGCGCGCCGACTTCCACGTCGTCCTCGATGACGACCGTGCCCACCTGCGGAAATTTGTGATAGACGCCCGCCTCGTCCCGCACGTAGCCGAACCCGTCCGCTCCGACGACTGTACCGGCGTGCAAAATCACACGGTCGCCGATTGTCACATCGTCTTCCAGACAGACGTTCGGATGAATGACGCAATCCTCTCCGACGCGCACGCCGTCGCCGACCTTCGCCCCGGCGCGGAGTTGCGTGCGCGCCCCGATGACCGAGTTCTCACCGATGCAGGCGAACGCGCCGACGACGACACCGGCGGCGACTTGTGCGCTTTCGGCGACGA
>JBAVPI010000330.1:0-3573 GCA_049692915.1 Pyrinomonadaceae bacterium | reverse complement strand
CTTCACTTAATCACTCAATCAAAAGTTCGCGCGTGGTTGCAGTGTGATGCTCTTGATGACGATTTTTGGGTCGGGATTTTCCGAACCGGCGCGAGTCGGGGCGGTGCTGATGATGTCTGCGTTATCCATCCCTTTAATGACTTTGCCGAAGACCGTGTAATGCCCGTCCCACTGCGAGACGCGGCGCGTCGTGATGTAGAACTGGCAGTTGGCCGAGTCGAGGTCGGCGGCCCGCGCCGCGCCCACGATGCCGCGTTCAAAGGGCACGTCGCTGAACTCCGCCGGAACGTTCGGGTATGACGAGCTACCCATGCCGTCGTTAGCCGGGTTGTCGTCTTTCGAGTTCGGGTCGCCGCCCTGCACCACGCCCGTGGACGGATTGATGCGGTGGAAAGTCGTGCCGTTGTAGAAGCCCTCGCCGACGAGTTTCTTGTAACGCTCGACCATCTGCGGCGCGATGTTCGGGTAAAGCTCGATGACGATCTGGCCCAAGTCCGTCTCTATCACAGCAGCTTCCGCATCCGCCACGGGCTTGACGCCCTTCTTCACGTTTGCGTTCGCCGTCTCGTCGTCGGCGTCGAAGTCTTTCGTCGCCGTCCCGCTCCCGCCGCACGAGGCGGTCAGCAGCAAGGCCGTCAGGCACAACATCACAAACGCCCTACGCCAGCCGCCGTTGATGATTGACCCGACAAAGTTCGTGTTCAGTCGTTTATTCACCGATTTCCTCCGATTAATTGAGCATCATTTCACAGCCATTTTGCACGAGAAGGATATCTCATTCAAAGCATCAGGAAATTAAAAAAGCTTTTCGCTGTCGAGCAAAATCGTCACCGGGCCGTCGTTGACGAGTTCGACTTCCATCATCCTTTGAAAAGCCCCGGTTGCCACACTCCCGACACGGCGGCGCGCTTCCGTAACGAAGGATTCATACAGCGGTTCGGCCACACCGGGCGTCGCGGCGTCGCTCCACGAAGGCCGCCGCCCCCTCCGCGCATCCCCGTACAGAGTGAATTGCGAGACTATTAACAGCGCCCCGCCCGCCTCCGGCAGAGAGAGATTCATGCGTCCCTCCGCATCGTCGAAGATGCGCAATGAGATGATTTTGTCGAGCAAGTAAGTCACGTCACGCTCCGCGTCTTCGCGCCCGACGCCGAGCAGCACGACAAGCCCCGCGCCAATCTCGCCGACCGTCTCTCCACTCACCCTCACGCTCGCGCGCGTCACGCGCTGCAACACGGCCCTCATAGCAGACGAAGATGT
The DNA here is from genome assembly GCA_049692915.1 of Pyrinomonadaceae bacterium. Taxonomy (GTDB): domain Bacteria; phylum Acidobacteriota; class Blastocatellia; order Pyrinomonadales; family Pyrinomonadaceae; genus JAIVJG01. The sequence goes on along the minus strand of JBAVPI010000330.1, from coordinate 2,313 downwards.
TCCTAGTTTTTCTGTGGCGGGCGGCTCGGCCTGATCTCGACGCGGCTCGGCAGGCTGCGTTCGTCGTGGCGGAGGAGGTCGAGGACGACGCGTGCGATGTCGTCGGGCTGCAACTGCCAACTCTGATCTTCGCTCGGCTCATCGCCGCCGAAATTAGTGTTGACCGAGCCGGGCATGACGTAGCTGACTTTGATGTTATCCTGACGGACTTCCTGCATCAGCGCCTCGCTGAAGCCGTTGAGTCCGAACTTCGAGGCGTTGTATGCGGCCATGCGCGGATGCGCATTCACCCCGGCGAGCGAAGAAATGTTGATGACATAACCGCCCCCGCGCTTCTTCATTTCGGGAAGCGCCTCGCGGCAGCAATAGAAGACGCCGAACAGATTCGTCTCCAACACCGCGCGAAATTCTTCGGGCGTCATTTCGTCCACGCGCTTGGAAAGGCCGATGCCGGCATTGTTGACGAGCACGTCCACGCCGCCGAACTCCGCGACCGTGTGCTCGACAAGCGCCTTCACTTCGTCGTAATCGCGCACGTCGCAGACCACACCCGTCGCCTTCCCGACGATCAGATTTTCTTCTTCGTCAAACGCCAGATACCTGACGGTCTGCTCGACTTCGTCAGCATCCCGCGCGCTGATGCAGACGTTCAGTCCCTCGCGCACGAGCGCCTCCGCAATCGCGCGCCCGATGCCCTTCGTCCCGCCCGTCACAATCGCCGACTTCCCTGTGTAACCCATCCTTTGACCTTCTCCCCTTCGTTCTAAGTTCTCGCGCTCAACTTCGCCTTCAATAAATCGTTGACGACTTTCGGATTGGCCTTCCCCTTCGAGACCTTCATCACCTGACCGACGAAGAAGCCGAAGAGTCCTTCCTTGCCCGCGCGGTACTGCTCGACCTGCGACGCGCTCGAAGCGAGCACTTCGTCTATCACGCGCTCGATCTCGCCTGCGTCGCTCACCTGCGCGAGTCCCCGCTCCGAGATGACGGCAGCCGCACCTTTGCCCGTCGCAAACATCTCGGCCAGCACTTCCTTGCCCTGTTTGCCGCTGATCGCGCCCGCGTCAATCTCTCGCACGAGCGCGCCCAACTCTTCGGGCGAGACGGGCGACGCGTCCGCGCTAATCTCCGCGGCATCAAGTTCGCGCAGCAGTTCGCCTTTGAGCCAGTTCGCCGCCGCGCGCGCGTTTCCTGACGCCTTCGCCGCGCGTTCGTAAAAGTCCGCGAGCGACGGCTCGCGCGTGAGCGTCGAAGCATCGCCGAAAGACAGTTCGTATTCCTCCATGAAGCGGCGATGTCGCGCGTCGGGCAGTTCCGGCATCTCCCGTCGCACGCTTTCGATGAACTCCGCGCTGACGACGAGCGGCGGCAAATCCGGCTCAGGAAAATAGCGATAGTCGTGCGCCTCTTCCTTCGAGCGCATGACGCGCGTCTCGCTCAAACGGTCGTCCCACAGGCGCGTCTCCTGCGTCAGTTGCCCGCCCGCTTCGAGCGTGTTGATCTGACGCTCGATCTCATACTCAATGGCGCGCTGCATGAAGCGCACCGAGTTGAGATTCTTCAACTCGACCTTCGTACCGAATCTTTCGTCGCCGGAGCGGCGCACGGAGACGTTCGCCTCGCAACGCAGATTTCCCTTCTCCATATCCGCATCGCTCGCGCCGACCCACTGCAAAGCCTTGCGCACGTGGTTGACGTAATCGTAAGCCTCCCACGAAGAGCGGAAATCCGGTTCGGTGACGATTTCGGCGAGCGGCGTGCCCGCGCGGTTGAGGTCAACGTATGAGTAACGATCCGTTTCGGGAAGCCCTTCGTGCACGTTCTTGCCCGCGTCTTCTTCCAAGTGCATGCGCGTGACGCGCACCTTCAACGGACGCCACTCGCGCGCATGACCACCCTCGTCGCGCGCGGCGGTCAGCACCTCCAGCACGCCGTGCTCGGAGAACGGGCGGTCGAACTGCGAAATCTGATAACCCTTCGGGAGGTCTGGGTAGAAATAATTTTTGCGCGCAAAGATTGAGGTCTCGTTAATCGTCAGACCGAGCGCGAGCGCCGCGCGTGCGCCAAGTTCGACCGCGCGACGATTGAGGACGGGCAGCGCGCCGGGCAGCCCCAAACAGACCGGGCAAGTATTCGCGTTCGGTTCGTCGCCGACGCGCGTCGAGCAGCCGCAGAAAATTTTCGTCTCCGTGCTAAGTTGCGCATGTATTTCAAGGCCGATGACGACCTCCCAGCCATTCTTCATTTTTATCTCTCACTCAACATCAATCGTTCGTCTGCTTCCCGTACTTCTTCCGCCACACGTCTTTCAAC
>JBAVPI010000329.1:0-2384 GCA_049692915.1 Pyrinomonadaceae bacterium | reverse complement strand
GGCGTGTAGTCGCCGTTGCGCAGTTCGGGCGCGGCGGGACGGTTGCCGCCCAGCACCAACGTCGTGAGAAGTGCGACGCCGAGCGCGGCCCTTGAGAGCGCCGTGAGTCGTCTGATCTGTGTATCTTGCATGGGGAAACCTCCGTGAGCGTGTGTCGGAAATCATGGGCCGATGCGTGTGACATCGGCGTGAGCCGGTTCAATGCCCGCCCTCGCCGGAGCATTGAAGAAACCGGGACGTTGAAGAAACCGAGCGGCGGGAGATTAATCGTTAGTCCAACGGCAGTCAATATTTTTTACAAGCGCCGGTCAGGAGACGACGCGCCCGCTTCACGGTCACTTAACGGTGTACGAGACCTTTTCCTTGCCGAGAAAATCCTTACTCACAGCCTTCGTCACCAGCCCCGCGTGCTCCAACTCGAAGTAGGCGCGCTGGACTTCGCCCTTGTCGGTCGAGAGTTTTTGCGCGAGCGAATTGGGCGAGGGCAGCAGGTCGCCCGACTTGAGTTGCCCCGCGCGGATGCGCGACTCGATTTCGTTGCGCAGTTGCAAATAGACGGGGCCGGCGGAGCGATCTTTCAGTTGAATATCCATCAATGATTGTCCTCTAAGAGTTTGAACTGTCGTTGATAAAAGTGCGGAGCAGGCCGAGGTTGCGTTCGTCGTCGCCGGGTTCGTCCTCCGGCGTTTCGAGCAGGAAGGCGGCGTGCGCGAGCCGGGGCGAGCGGGCGACGCGACGAAGCGCTTCGCTGCCGATGTGACCGAGGCCGATGTGCCAGTGACGGTCAACGTGCGAGTTATAAGCGGCCTTCGAGTCGTTGAAGTGGACGGCGCGGACGCGCTCTGTTCCGACGTTGCGTTCGAGGGCGTCGAGCGTCGCGGCGAGGCCGTCTTCGTCGCGGATGTCGTAACCGGCGGTGAATGCGTGCGCGGTGTCGAGACAGACACCGAGGTTCAGTTCGGGACAGGCCGCGATAATCTCGCGCAGGTGCTCGAAGCGGTGGCCGATGCACGCGCCCTGCCCGGCGGTGTTCTCCAGCAGGACGCGAAACGTTTTGAGGTCGAGTCCGTCGCATGCCTCGCGCAAGCTCTCCGCGCAGGTGCGAACGCCGTCCGCCTCGCACGCCCCGCGCGCGCTGCCGGGATGGACGACGAGATAGTCCGCGCCGAGCCGGACGCCGCGCTCGACCTCTTCACGAAACGACGCGATTGACTTTTCGCGAATCAACGAATCGGCGGCGGCGAGGTTGATGAGATAGTTGGCGTGGATGACGACCGGCGTCACCCCCGTCTCTCGCCGGACGTTTTGGAACGATTCGACTTCCTCAAGGGTCAGCGGACGCGCCTGCCATCCGCGCGGATTGCGCGAAAACATTTGCACGGTGTCCGCGCCGAGCCGCTGCGCCTTCAACAAAGCGTTCTGCAACCCGCCTGCAATCGGCGCGTGAAGCCCTACGCGTGGACGCATCAACGTCGCGCCGCCGTCCTTCTCAAGTCGCGCGGCGACGCGACGCGGGGTGGTTTTGCGACGTTTGCCCGTGGCGCTCATCATCTCTCGCTGCCCCGCTCGACCCTTTCCATGACGCGCAGCACGTTGCCGCCTAAAATTCGATGAATCTCTTCCTCCCCATATCCACGCCGTAAAAGCTCCGCCGTCAAATTCGGTAAGTCCGCGACGGAACCGAGGCCGGCGGGTGTGGCCTGTATGCCGTCGAAGTCCGAGCCGAGACCGACGTGTTCGATGCCGACGAGTCGGACGATGTGGTCAATGTGGTCAACGACGCGTGCGACCGGGACGGGCGGAAGCCTCTCTGCGAACTCACGCTCGCGCACGCGGTCACGGGCGATGCGGACGTATGAGCCGCGCCCCGTCGCACGCTCGCCCGCCTCTGCGACGAGCGCGGCGATCTCAGTCTCCACGCGATTCTTCCGCTCCTGCCAGCCCGGCTCGACGAACGCCGGATAAAAGACGACGCAGACGACGCCGCCCGTTTTGGCAATCGCGCGAATCATCTCGTCCGTGAGATTGCGCGGCACTTCGCAGAGGGCGCGGCAGTTTGAATGCGTGGCGATGATCGGCGCGGTGGAAGTCTCGACCACGTCCCAGAAAGTTTTATCCGAGACGTGCGACACGTCAACCATCACGCCGAGGCGATTCATCTCGCGGACGACCTCGCGACCGAACTCGTTTAAGCCCTGCTCGTGTCCCGCGTCGTCGCCCGAAGAGCCTGCCCAACTCAGGCTGTGCGTCCACGTCAGGGTGATGTAGCGAACGCCCATCTGATAGTAACGCCCGACATTCTCAAGCCGCTCGTCCACGGGGTAGCCGCCTTCGAGACCGAGAAGCGCGGAGAGTTTTCCCTCGCGCGCGGCGCGGCGGATGTC
>JBAVPI010000328.1:0-3652 GCA_049692915.1 Pyrinomonadaceae bacterium | reverse complement strand
CGATAGCGATGGAGAAGGGGTTGAGGTTCGCGATCCGAGAGGGCGGGCGAACGGTAGGCGCGGGCACGATCTCCGATATCGTTGAATAAGTCTGACCTGATAAGTCTGACCTAAAAGTTAAGTCTGGCCTGAAAGTTTTGAAGTTTTACATTAGTTAAGAAGGTGAATTATGCCACGCGATAACATTGTGCTTCAGTGCACCGAATGCAAGAGCCGCAACTACGTGACGACGAAGAACAAAAAGACGACGACCGAGCGTCTTGAGTTCAGTAAATTCTGTCGCCGTTGCCGCTGCCACCGTGCGCACAAAGAGACGAAGTAAATGATCAATGCGGAACGATGAGTGATGAACTGAGAGCGGGGACGTTTCGTCTATCAATCATCATTTCGCGCTCGTCATTCATCGTTTCTATAGGGGTATAGTGTCAATGGTTAGCACGTCGGTCTCCAAAACCGTAAGTCCGGGTTCAAATCCTGGTACCCCTGTCCGCTGTTAGAAAGATTTGAGAGGGAAGAAATCGGGTGGCAAAGAGAGAGGAAGAACAGATGACGGAGAGCGAACACGACGAGCCGGAGGGACTGGTGCCGGAGCCTGCTCCCGCGCGCGTGAGTTCGTCGGATGTCAGTTCTGGCGGGGCAGCGCCGCGAATGGCGCGCTACGGCGAAGGGCCGGAGGGTAGTCCCGCTCGACGCGAGCGCGGTGAGACGGGCGCGCGCGACGGTTTCCTCACGAGGGCCGGAAAGTTTATCCACGACATCCGCTCCGAACTCGGTCGCGTGTCTTGGCCGACCCCGCTCGAAGTCAGGAACACGACGATTATCACCATCATCGCCGTCATCTTTTTCGCGCTCTACCTGTTTGCCGTAGATCGCGCGCTGGCGTTTGTCATCGAGCAAATTCAGCATTTTGTGAACTGGTTGTTCGGAGTAGCCGCTTAACAAAAGTCGCGGCGAGGAAGCTTTGACGTAATGCAGCAGTGGTACATCCTCCACACCTATTCGGGGCACGAAAAGAAGGTACGCGACAGCCTGAAGGCGCGCGTTCGCGACACCGATCTCCAGAGCGAGATTACGGAAGTGCTTGTCCCGACCGAGACGGTCGTTGAGATGCGCGGGAACAAGCGCGTCGAATCGTCGCGCATGTTTTATCCCGGCTACGTGCTGGTGCAGATCGAGTGCGACGACCGTGGGCACATCCCCGACAACGTCTTTCACCTGATTAAATCCACGCCGAAGGTGACGGGATTCGTCGGCGGACAAAATCCGACGCCTCTGACGCCCGACGAAGTCAACCAGATCGTGCATAACGTGACGGAGGCGGCGGAGAAGCCGAAGCCGAAGTTCACTTACAACCACGGCGAGACGGTGCGCATCAAATCCGGCCCATTCGCCAGCTTTACCGGCAAGGTCGAAGACGTGAACGCCGACAAGTCCACGTTGAAGGTGGTCGTCACCATCTTCGGGCGCTCGACGCCTGTGGAACTGAGCTTCCTCGATGTCGAGAAGGTTACATTTACTGAGGACGAATGATTGAGTGGCGAATGATTGCTGGCGGGTTGAAGAGCGAAACGCTTATAAAACCTCGTCACTCATTCGTCGCCCGTCACTGAATAAAGATCATGGCTAAGAAAATCACCGGTTACATCAAACTACAGGTTCCGGCGGGCAAGGCCAACCCGGCTCCGCCCATCGGCCCGGCTCTGGGTCAGCACGGCGTCAACATCATGGAGTTCTGCAAAGCCTTCAACGCGAAGACGGCGCAGATGGATCCCGACCTCAAAGTTCCGGTCGTGATTACGGTCTTCGCCGACCGCTCCTTCACGTTCGAGACGAAGACGCCGCCCGCCGCCGATCTGTTGAAGAAAGCCGCGGGCGTCCCGAAAGGCTCCGGCAATCCGAAGAAGGATAAGGTCGGCTCGATCTCACGCGACAAAATCGAAGAGATCGCCAAGCTCAAGATGCCCGACCTGAACACGACGAGCCTTGAGAGCGCCATCAAGACCATCGAAGGCACGGCGCGCAACATGGGCCTGACCGTCGAATAGGAATTTCGGATTTCGACTCACGACTTTAGAGAGTTGAAATTTAATTGAAGAGGGAGGACGCGCGATAAGCGTTTCCGTTTGAACCTCGGAGAATGAGAAATGGCACAACACGGAAAGAAGTACCGTGCGGCTCTCGAAAAAGTTGAGCACGGCAGGAAGTACACGCTCGACGAGGGCATCACGAAGGTCAAGGAGATCGCCTTCGCCAAATTCGACGAGACGGTCGAGTTGACGATGTGGCTCGGCGTTGACCCGCGCAAAGCCGATCAACTCGTGCGCGGCACGGTCGTCTTGCCGCACGGTCTGGGCAAGTCGAAGCGCGTGCTCGTCATCGCGCAGGGCGACAAGCTCAAGGAGGCCGAAGATGCGGGCGCGGATTTCTTCGGCGGTCAGGACATGGTTGATAAGATCAAGGGCGGCTGGCTCGACTACGACGCCGTCATCGCGACGCCCGACATGATGCGACTCGTCGGCGCGCTCGGCAAGGTGCTCGGCCCGCGCGGCCTGATGCCCAACCCGAAGACCGGCACCGTGACGTTCGACATCGCCACCGCCGTGCGCGAGACGAAGGCCGGAAAAGTCGAGTATCGCGTGGACAAGACCGGCGTGATTCACGTCGGCATCGGCAAAGTCTCGTTCGAGGAGCAACTGTTGCGCGAGAACGCGCAGATGCTTCTGAACGCCGTCGTCAAGGCCAAGCCTTCGACGGCGAAGGGCAAGTATGTCAAGAAAGTGAACCTCGCCCCGACGATGGGGCCGGGCGTGTTGTTGGACGAGGCGGCTTACATTAAGTAGGCGACCGTGAGGAGCGCACAAGAGCAATGAAGACCAGAGCACAGAAGCAACAAGACCTCGAAGCCCTCACGCAGCAATTTCAGGCGGCGACCGCCGGAATGCTCGTCGGCTTCAACAAAATGACCGTGACGAAGGATCAGGAACTGCGTAACCGCCTGCGCGAAGCGGGCGCGGAATACGCTGTCGTCAAGAACACCATCGCGCGCATGGCCGCAGCCGGCACGCCGTTCGAGCAGGCCGTCGGGCACTTCAAAGGCGTCACGGGCCTCGCACTGAGCACGAGCGACGACCCGGTCAGCCTGTCGAAGGCCGTCTCGAAGTTCGCTAAGGACAACCCGGAAGTTTTCAGTTTCAAGGCGGGCATCGTCGAGGGCAAAGTGGTCGCGCTCGCCGACGTGCAATCAATCGCCAGCCTGCCGTCGAAAGAGGAACTCATCTCGAAGGTCATGTTCCTCATCAACTGTCAGGCGCAGCGTCTCGTCACGGTGCTTTCAGCCGTGCCGCGCAATCTCGCCATCGTCATCAAGCAGATCGGCGATCAGAAGAGCGGCGGCGAGACCGCTTAAAACGAGTTTTGAAAGTGAGAGGCTTCAGGTTTGAAGTCTCTTTAGAGTCAGCCGGACGCGGAAAACGAGCGGGGCGACATGTCAGTTCGCCCTTGACGGCTCGGACGCTTCAGCAAGGGTCTGGATGCAACAGACCGCCGCCGTCGTGTCCCGTGGGTTCTCCTGCTGCGATCCGTCAACAAACAGCACACTAGAACCCTTTTTGAGGAGGAGTTAGAGCAATCATGGCAGCAACACGTGAAGATG
>JBAVPI010000327.1:0-1680 GCA_049692915.1 Pyrinomonadaceae bacterium | reverse complement strand
GGATACGGCTGATTGTTGGCGCGTGGTCGCCCGGCGTCCGCAGGTCTGGAACCGGCGGCGCAGGACGACGCGAGAAAAGCGAGCGCGATGACGGGGAGCGACATCAATCCCCGGCGCGTGTTGTGTGTCAGAGCAGCGCGAATCATATCTGTTAAAGAGTTAAGATGTTATTCCGAAAGACGACGGAGGGATTATACTCCATAAACAGACGCGGGCAATCGCGCAGGTCTGTCGCGCGCGGCGCGATACGCGCGGAGGCATCCATTGCAAAGCCGCGCCCGCGACGTATAATCGAAGGACGGAGAGTGTGCTTGCCGGAAGAAATCGAATCAGAGAATTATGACGACAGCGCAGCGCCCCTGAGCGAGCGTCGCGGCTTCGCGCCCGATCAGTTGGTCGCGTGCGAGGAATGTCTGCGCGCCAACCCGCCGACGCGTCTCAACTGTCTCTACTGCGGCGTTGACCTGCCCGTGACGGAGGCGAGCGCGGCCTTGCGCCGTCCGGCGCTGAAGAGGCTGGAAGAGTGGGAGCCGTGCTTCAACGTCGTACTGCTGCCGCGGGCGTCGGATGAAATCCCGGCATCGGCGATTGACGATGCAGCCGACTGGCTCGGCCTTGAGCGTGTTCAGTTGAGGGAGATCGCGTCGGCGGGTTGCGCTCTGCCCATCGCGCGCGCCAATTCGCGGGAGGATGCCGAATTAATCTCGACACGACTCGGCTCGCGCGGCTTGGCCGTCGAAATTTTTGCCGACGAGGTGCTGACGCCCGCCGACGCCCCTGCGCGCCGGATTCGCGCGCTCGATATGACGGACGCCGCGCTCGTCGGGCGCGCGAGTTCCGATGGTGAGAACATCAGTCTCCACTGGACTGATGTCTCGCTGCTCGTGTCCGGTCGCCTGTTCACGAAGCGCGTGGAGGTGGAAGCGCGGCAGGGAAGGCTCAGGCGCGATGAACTTGTGGAGGCGCGCGAGTTGGTCGAGGACGAGGCAGTGCTCGACATCTACCCGACGACGACGGGCGCGGGCCATGAAGGTTGGCGCATCGAGGCTGAGAGCTTCGATTACACGTGCCTCGGCGAAGCGAAAGGATTGCTCGCCAGAGACAACTTCGTCTCGCTTGCGCGCACATTGCGCGAACGCGCTCCGGCGGCGCGCTTCGACGAAGATTACAAACGTGTGCGTCATCTGTTGGCCCACGCGTGGCCGCTCGTCGAGCATACACAGTCGCAGGGCTTGAAGCGCGAGCGTTTCGGCAGATTCAATACAGGCGCGGTGACGATTGTCTCGAACGAGACGCAGTTTACGCGTTACGCGCGCATGATCTGGCAACTCGAACTTCGGAGGCGCGCGCACGACCGATGAAACGTCCCCCATACAATAGCCCTTCACGGACGCGAAGGCGCTCCTTTGATGAGCCGGACAAAGACGCGCGACACGCCCGCCCGCGCCGCGCAGGAGATGTTCCTTCCGCGCCGCGCCCGTCGCCCGAATCGGACGAAGCCCGGCGTGTTTCTCATCCGCCTCAAATCGAATCGCGCGACGCGGAGCAGCATCGTGCAAACGAAGGGGGCGCGCAACTCTACGGCGTCTCGCCTGTGCTCGAAGTTCTGCGCGCGGCGAGTCGTCCGATTGAGCGCATTACGCTGGCCGAGGGCGTGCACGAAGCGCGCCTGCGTGAACT
>JBAVPI010000326.1:0-3514 GCA_049692915.1 Pyrinomonadaceae bacterium | reverse complement strand
TCCCCGCCGCGCCCGCGCTCGAACCGGCCAGCACGAGTCTCGTGTATCGCACGCGGTCTTCCAGCAGCCGCGCGAACTCCGTTCCGCCGAGCATGGAGACGAGCCGCATCTGGTCGCCGCCGGAGAGGAAGACGCCGGTCGCGTCTTCGAGCAGATTTTCGGCATCGGCGTCAATCACGGCCTGACGCGAAGTCGCGCGCAGGACTTTGACGTGCTGGAGGCCGAGGTTGCGAAAGGTCTGCGTGTACACGTCCGCAGAAAATTCCGGGTAGTCGGAGGCGACGGGAACGATCAAGATACGCGCCTCGCTCCCGCCCGCCAGCGCGACGAACTTACGCAGCAGGCGGCGCTCGTTATACTTATCCTCCGCGCCGCCGATAATCACCAGATGGCCGCCGATGTGTTCCGGGTCAGTGAATTCTTTCATTAAACAGAGTGCCGTCAACCGCGCGCAAATCTGAGTTGCGCCGCCTTGAGTCGAATGCCGATTCCTTCCCTTGAATGTCTAAGTTTATTACGAGTCCTTATTTTTAGTTGATAAATTTCGGCGGCGCAACTCTGCGCGGCGTGCGTCGGGGCGACGGCCACTTTCCGAAGCGGCTCACGGGAGGCCCTTTAATTTATTGACCGCCGCCGCTTTTTCAACTATTTTAGTTATGACGGCCTGTGAGGACAGGTTGACCGCCGCCGCTCCTACGCAATTGCCTACACCTTTGCAGCCATCCCGATCATGCATTCGCACACAGACGAAGAAGAGATTGATTTGAGCGAACTGTCGCGAGACGAACGGCCCTGCGCCGCCGCCGACTCGCCAGCGCCCTTCTATTTCCCCGCGCCGACGCCTCTGCCCGCGCAACTCGACCGTCTGGTATCAAGCATCGAACCGCTTTCGCTTCGCTCGACCGTGTTTCCCGTCTTCAACGAACTGGCGCGCCTGCTCGACTACCTGCGCATCATCGAAAGCTGTTTCGGCGAAGACAAAGCCCTCCAGAAGACGGCGCTCATTTTCAAGCTGTTGTACGAGAAAACCATCGCCCTGCTCGCTTACGTCAACGAGCGCGCGCTGCCTTTAACCGCCCACGAAGAGCGTGTCCGCGACGTGCTCGACGGGATGAGTTTCGCCATCGGCCACGAGTTGCGCAGAGTTTTCCGCGACGAAGTTCCCAAACTCAACAGTCCTCAATACTCGCAACTGACACGCGCGGAGTTGGTGCGCGCCTACGGACTTCTCTACAACTGTTTTCAACAGTCAACCGTGACGCTCGCGCAGGTCTTCGATCCCAAACTCGACGGCATACAGCTTTTCGCCGATCACAAAGTAAAAGTCGAGCAGTCGCTCGTCCTCTACGGCGAACTGTTCTCACTGCTTCAAAAAGTGCGCAGTGCGGAGCGGGCTTCCGGCATCCTTTCAAAGCACGCCCTTGTCAATCACCTCCGGCATTTTCGCGAAGAGACGATGCACTTCCTTCTGTACAAGGACTGGGTCGTGTTCGAGACCTTCGTCATCGAGATCGAAAAGACTTATGATGGCGAGGGCGATTTCGGCCCGGTGCTCCACAAGTTCAATAGCTATCTTCAGACTTTAATCAAGCACGTCAGCATGCGCGACGTTCTCAGAAATCACGGGGAATAGAATCAGCATTGCGCGACGACTCGCGATCAGGTGAAGATTGGCAGACTGCTTGGCCGACGTTGGGGCTTCTCTGACATTCCGCCGGTGGAGGTTGAGCGTTAAACGGATGGCCGTCACAGCCGAAGAGTTATTCCCCTTTGCCGACCTCGCGCTGTCGCGCAGGCTTGAGCGCGCCGAGGCACGCGGCAACGCCGGGTTCGTCGAAGCGCGGGCCAGACTTTATCCTGAGAGCGGAGCGCGCTGGATTGAAGTGGCGGGCGCATACGCCATGTACGACGGAGCGTCTTCGCCGCTGACGCAGACGTTCGGGCTGGGACTTTTCGAGCCTGTGAACGGCGCGGACGTTGAGGCGATTGAAGATTTTTTTCGACCGAGCGGGGCGGAAGTCCTGCATGAAGTCAGCCCGCTTGCCGACCCCGACTTGGCCTCGCTGCTGAACGAGCGCGGCTACCAGCCAGTCGAGTTCACGAGCGTCATGTTTCGCCCGCTCCGACGCGACGCGCATTTTAATGAGCCGCGTGACGAGAGCATCCGTGTGCGTTTGATTGAGCGCGGCGAGCAAGACATCTGGGCGCAGACCTCGGCCAGAGGGTGGAGCGAATTCGCTGAGTTCGCCGACCTCATGTTGGAGATCGGGCAGGTCAGCGCGGAGCGTGCGGACGCCCTCTCGTTCATCGCGGAGTGGGACGGGCAACCGGTCGCGACGGGCGTGTTGAGCATTTATGAAGGCGTCGCGTTGCTGGCCGGTGCGAGCACGATTCCCGAAGGGCGCAGGCGCGGCGCGCAGTTGGCGCTGCTCAATTCTCGCCTGCGCTATGCGGCGGAGCGTGGTTGCGACCTCGCCATGATGTGCGCGCTTCCGGGCAGCGCCTCGCAACGCAACGCCGAACGGCACGGTTTCCGCATCGCATACACGCGCATCAAGTGGCGTCTGGCGCGTGCGACACGGTAAATCTTTTTTTGCAGTCGCCGAGACGTTTGCCTCTGCCGATACGGACGAAATTGCTTCCGACCGAACGTTTGCACGGAGACTCTCCATGAGCCACGCCACCGCCGGTAACTTTCCACAAATTCTGTCAGGCATCAGGGAATTTCTCCGGCGTGAAGTTTTGCCCCTCGAAAAAGATTTCCTGAATCGTCCCTTTCGCGACCTGCTGCCGACCCTTGCGGAGAAGCGGCGGCAGGTCAGGGAGGCGAAATTGTGGGCACCGCAACTGCCTCTTGAATACGGCGGCCTCGGACTGACGCTGATGGAGTTCGCGCGCGTGAGCGAGGAGTTGGGCCGCACGCCGCTCGGCCACTATCTCTTTAACTGTCAGGCTCCCGATGCGGGCAACATGGAAGTCCTGATGGCCCACGCCACGCCCGAACAGCGCGAGCGATATTTGGGGCCGCTCGTCCGCGGAGAGGTGCGAAGTTGTTTTTCGATGACCGAGCCGGAACACGCCGGCTCGAATCCGACGTGGATGAGCACGACGGCGACGAAGGACGGCGACGATTACGTCATCAACGGTCACAAGTGGTTCACCTCCGGAGCGGAGGGCGCTGCGTTCGCCATCGTCATGGCCGTCACGGACGGGGACGCCGGGAGCGCGCATCAGAAGGCCAGCCAGATCATCGTGCCCCTCGACACAGAAGGCTTCCGCGTCGTCCGCAACATCAGCGTGATGGGCGAAGAGGGCAGCGACTACGCGAGTCACGCCGAAGTCGTTTACGAAGACTGCCGCGTGCCGCGTCGCAATTTGCTTGGACAGGAGGGCGCGGGATTTCTCATCGCGCAGGAGCGTTTGGGGCCGGGTCGCATCCAGCATTGCATGCGCTGGATCGGAATCTGCGAGCGCGCCTTCGACATGATGTGCGAGCACGCGGCGCACAGGCAGC
>JBAVPI010000325.1:0-2016 GCA_049692915.1 Pyrinomonadaceae bacterium | reverse complement strand
GACGCTGGCGCGACGTGCGAGCACGCGTGCGGCAGCGCCGCGCATCATTTCGAGCGGGACGATCTTCGTCCCACCTTCACCGCTCAAGGCCACGATGCCGACCGGCGTGCCCGCAGAGTTCGTCGCGATTGCGCCCGTCCATGCTGGCGAGACGAGTTGTGCGCGCGCAGTCGCCTGCATAGCTTTGCCTGAAGGCGCGCGCTTCACGTCCGTCAACAGTCCTTCGGTCTGCTCTGTGCTTAAGTAGATGAACCCCTCGTCGCCCGATACGCCGCGCGGTGCGCCGACGGCGAGCGGCGCTTGCGCGGGCGCGAACAGGCGGACTCGTTGACCAACTTCGGGCGATTCCGTATTTCCTTCGTCTCCGACGATTGACAACAAAGGCTCGGCAGCTTCAAGCAATGATAGCCCCGTGGAACCATCGAGACCGACGAACTTCGCCGCGACCTTCGTCCCGTCCGCCCTCACGAGCATGAAGTCGGGCAACTCGTCCTTAGCCTCTTCAGGAAACAGCCCTCGCGGAAAGTGCGGCTCAGGCATTGATTCAAGCTCGACCTCGGCCTGCGGCAGCCGCGCCAGCACCGTGCGCCCGTCTTCCGACACGAAGCCTGCGACGATGTTCGTGTGCGCGTCGGTGAGCGACGGAAATTGATCAATCTCAAGCGCGGGCGAGGTCGTCATGGCGAGCCACGTGAGCAACTTCCACCCGCACAGGCGATGTACGACCGTCACCATTTGACGCGGAGGCGCAGGGGGCAGGGGCGCGGCCGGAGTTGTAACGAGCCGGGCTGGCTTCGGCGGAAGGGCCTGCGGCGCGCGCGTTTGTGGAACGACGACAATTGAAGGCGCTTGCGGAGGAAGCGGTGCGACGCGAGGCGTGGCCGGAGCGTCGACCGGATGCCGCAAGTCGCTTGCCGCCGGTTGGCCTTGCGTTGTCTCTGCCTGAGGCGTCGGTGCTTGCGAGTTCTGCGCGCGTGCGTTGGCACAGCATAAAAAAAGCGTGCACGCGCAAACACACGACCACACCCAACTCAAGCTTGTCGCGCGATCAGGATATTTATCAAACCTTGAAACTTCTCTCGGCATAAAATTCAAACTTACCAGACACCTTCAATGTCTGAGCGCACGACGTTCGCTTTTCCCTGCGTGCGTCCGACCGCATCCTGCGCGCCGAAGCTGACGGGCTTCATCGAGACGTAGCGCAGCCCGCCGCTCTCATCCCGCAGAGCGACGCGCAAAGGCTCTGTGGAAAACCCTACGGAAATCGCCACGCGCGGGGCGACGGCGCGTTTCGTCACTGAATCCGGAGGCACGCTCATGTTCGCGACCACCATCGCGCCGTGCGAATCGGAGACAAGAGAATTGAGCGGTTGCTTTTCGGCTAAGGATTGTTCTTGATGCATCAACGCGCGCGGCATCTGCGATTCAACGGCGCGACGCGTCCTGACGCTTCGGACTTTTATCATCGCCGCTTGTTCGTGATTTCCATTCGCGACAGCGGACGCGTTCGCGCCTGCATCACTCATGCGCGGAGCGTTCATGGGAACTGCGACGGGAGTTGACGTTTGTGGCGCGATTGGTAGTTGACCCGCAAGTGAGTTCCCCACGTCCCGTCTGAGAATAATCGAAGCGCCGATAGCGAGCGCGAAGCATGCGGCGAGCGCGATGGAGACAACGCCGGGAACGAAGCGGGCGCTCAGCCACGGTTGTCGCTTCACCTTTTTAGCGGCTGCCATACGTGCGCGCAGGCGAAACTCGAAGTCAGGCGGGGCGACAACTTTTTCAAGTCCGCCGACCAGACGACTGAGCGCTTCGCCTCGCTCGTAAAAATCCAGACAATGACGGCACGCGCGAAGGTGCGCACGCGCTTCACGGCTCAAGCCCGCGCCGCCGGACGCTTCCTCCATCTCAAGCATATAACGCTTACAATTCATCACTGCACCTGAATCCTCTTTACAAATAAGCCTTCAACTTATCGCGCAGGAACGAGCGCCCGCGGTTGATGCGCGACTTGAC
>JBAVPI010000324.1:0-3996 GCA_049692915.1 Pyrinomonadaceae bacterium | reverse complement strand
GCGCCACTCTAACTTGTATGCCGAACTGCTAAAGTTGTTGAGAACTTATCCGCTTTAACGACTCTAGCCCCTAAATTGTTGCTGGGAGACGATTTAGATAGGAACGTTGCCCAAATCCTTAGTCTGTCCCCGCCTCCAGGAAAGACGATACAACCGGAGTATAAGCAAATTACTGTGAAGCATTTACTAGAACATACTAGTGGACTAAGTGGTGAAGGTGATTATGAGGCGTCTGTGGCGTTTGGCATCTCTTTGCCTGTTAGCAAGTATCAAGCTGCTGCAAAGATCATAACGGATCCTTTCCAATTCAGCCCCGGCAGTAAGTGGGCATATTCGAATTATGGATACGCTTTCTTATGCTTGGTTATCGAGAAGCTAACGGGTTCAACTTACGAGACGTATGTGAGGGATGCGATCTTTCGCGCCATCGGAGTAGAGCGTCCCTTCGTTGGTCGGTCGCTTTTGTCTGAAAGAGCACCTGGTGAAGTTGTGTATCATGATGCAGAAGGGCGAACAGCTCAAAGTAATGTTCATGGTGATCGTCGGATGGTAAACATCTGTTACGGCCACATGAATATGCTGAACCAAGCTGCTTTTGGAGGTTGGGTCTTGTCTGCCCCAGACTATGCTCGGTTAATTGCCGTTTACGGTCCCATTTTTGATTTCAATCATGGTGGGTACTACGCTGGGACAGTGGCTTGGGTAACGCATTTACAAAGTGACAGGGTGGGCCTTGTTACTTTGTTCAATAAGGATGCGAATGGGAATGATTGGGACGCTGCGAATCCGGCACTGGAATATACAGACAAACTTAAAGAGATAGCTGATAATCTCACTAAGTCAAATAAATGGCCTACACACAATCTATTTAATTCAGTTGATATTCCTTCTCCACGCCGCTCTTGGGTTGATAATGATCTGTCAGCACTTTTGAGCGCGCCTTCCGGCACCCAACCAATGGGCTACATACGCGCCGACAGCGTCACTTCTGTAATCTACACAGAAAGCAATGACCATATTCGTGAATTCACTCTAACAGATGGGCAATGGCAACACTTCGACCTCACAAAAACTGCAAATGCACCGAACGGCAAAGGAGCATATGGTTATGTCCGCGCCGATGGTGTCACGACCGTGGTTTACAGGGATAGCGGACAGCACATTCACGAACTGTCTCTGCAAACTGGAAAATGGAACCATGCAGATTTGACCGCACATGTAAACGCGCCTGCTATTTCTTCTGGTTTTCAACACAGCTATGTCCGCAGCGACAGAGTCACTTCTACTGTCTACACAGGCTCGGATAAACATATCCACGAGCTTGCCTTAGAGAACGGGAAATGGCAACACTATGACCTCACGACGGCGGCCAATGCTACCCCTGTTCTTTATGACCCTTGGGGTTACATGCGCTCAGACGATGTTACCGCAGTAATCTACCCCGGCAATGACCAGCACATTCATGAACTCTCGCTACAAAATGGAAAATGGGATCACTCTGATTTGACGGCATTTACTAATGCCACTCCGATCAAATCAGCGCATCTTATGGGGTATGTACGCGCCGATGGCCGCACATCAGTGCCTTATTTAGCCACAGATGGTCATATTCACGAACTTGTTTTACAAGATGGGCAGTGGTACCAGTTTGACCTAACAACGGTTGCTAATGCCGCGCCTAGTTTATTTGGAAGCCAGGCAAGACCATGGGGATATGTGCGGGCTGATCGTGTTTCAGCCGTGGTTTACCGAGGCACGGATGGTCATATTCACGAACTTAGTCTGCGAGGTGAGCAGTGGCAGTCTTTGGATCTCACACTAACCGCAAAGGCCCCTTCTTGTGCTTCTAATCCAATGGGCTACGTACGCGCTGACGGTGTTACTGCGGTAGTTTACCAAGCTTCTGATGGACATATCCACGAAATAACATTGCAGTGACTCTCATACTGGTAGCCCACACCTAACAAGCGCATGCACGCGACCCGCGACATGGCGGCTTTCATCAACAGCAGAGGGGCTGGATGATTCCCTGCCCCTTTTCTTTTTTCTCCTGTCGCAAATCCGACACACCCCGCCGGTCTTTTGCGTCCAACTCCGTCCAACTTCGCGGGCGCTCGCAAAGTTGATTTCTAATTCAAACAATCAAAGTCCGCCGCCCCTCGCGCGACCAAGATAATCCTCCACAGTGCGAGGGCTATCAAACAAGGGTATCAAGTCCGAAGGGAGCGGAGAGCAACTAACAGGTGGGGCGGCATCCCGACTGCCGCCCCCAACCTAAAATATTTTGAGTGAAGCCGACAAGCTGAGAAGACGAAGGGGCAGGGAATCAACCTGCTCCTTCTCTTTTTTAGTGGCGACAAAGTCCGCCAACTGCCGCCGGGTGATGGTCACTTTTCGGTAACTTTCGCGGTCACACTTTTCACCCGTTAATAGGGTAATCAAATGTGCCGGAGCGCCGCCGTCGCCAACGATTCTGCAATCTTCCCTACCATGCCCGCCATTCGCGCTTTGCCGTCCTGCCGCTCATGTAGCCCCGCGCCGAGACTTCCTAACCCTCGAAATCAACGCAGGGCATTTGAATGCAAAATCATTGACACCAACACCAGACAGGCATATCGTTCCCGCACATTGGTCTCGCACTTCTGCGGCGAATACTCGCCGTCGATAGCGTCTAACGATGGTAGATGGTTTGCACGTGTTCAAGGCATCCTTTGGAGTCTTCTTTCTCAGTTGATGTTGACTCCGCTAACTTCTCCCTCAGCCTTACATCAGGAGTAATCGTGATGCACATCGTCACTTGGCTTCGTCTAGCCGCACTAATCCTTTTCATCATTGCGGCCCAGAAAATCACGCCCGTCGCAGATGAGGTGACCGTCGCCGGTTACACCAACGGCTGTTTCTGCACCGTGCCGCCAGACACCGCTGAATTGCAAATGGACGGGTCGTACACCAACTCGGTCTTTAGCGGCACGACCTCAATTAATTTCCTCGGGTTCGGTGCGGGGCCGGCGACGCCCCCCGCGCGCAACGTGAACAACCTCGGCTCTTTCGCGCCGAGCAACGATGGCGGCGGCTTCACGCTGCGCGTGACCTTCACCGAGCCGCAGGGCATCATCGGCTCGAACTCCGTCTTGATTCCCGCACAAATCGGCGGCCCGTTCATCGACTTCGACAACACTCCCCGGACATTCAATTTTACACACCTGAATGCCGACGGCTCGCGCACAAGCGGCTCATTCGCTTTCACGGTGAACGACTTGGCGAGGGATGGACATCTGGAATCCCTGACGGGTTACATCACAGGCATCCAGTCCACCCTTCCCAAGCTACTAATCAACGAATTCCGCGTGAGAGGGCCGAACGGCGCGAACGACGAGTTCGTCGAAATCTACAACGCGACGGGCGCAGCCCACACCGTCCAGACGAGCGACGGCTCATCTGGCTACTCGGTGGCGGCCTCGTCCGGCGGCATCCGCTTCACCATTCCGAACGGCACGGTCATCCCAGCGGGCGGCCATTACCTCGGCGTCAACAGTGTAGGCTACTCGCTCGCATCGTACCCGGCGGGCAACGGCACGACCGCCACCGGCGACGCCACCTACACGACCGACATTCCGGACAACGCGGGCATCGCGCTCTTTAACACGGCGACGGTAGCGAATTTTACGCTCGCCAACCGGCTCGATGCGGTCGGCTCGACCTCGGAGGCCAACACGCTCTACAAGGAAGGCACGGGCTACCCTGCTCTGACTCCCTTCTCGATTGACTATTCGTTCTATCGCTCGAACTGCCCGAACAGCGGCGGGATGCCTCTGGGCTGTCTCTCGACCGACGCGGGCCGCCCGAAGGACAGCGACAACAACTCTGCCGACTTCGTTTTCGTGGATACGAACGGCACGTCTGCCGGTGCGGGCCAGCGTCTCGGCGCGCCGGGGCCGGAGAACCTTTCCAGCCCCGTCCAGAAATTGCTGGGGGTGACGAAACTCGACCCGGCGG
>JBAVPI010000323.1:0-3980 GCA_049692915.1 Pyrinomonadaceae bacterium | reverse complement strand
GTGGTCGATGCGGACTGTTCCCTTTTCACGGTTTATCGCTTTGACGACGCCCCGAGTGCGGTAGACGGCGACAGTCGATGGAGCTTTCCCGTCTCTGGAATCTGCCCCGACTGCGGCGCGCGTGAGCCAGATGGCGTGATTGCCTCCGCTCTCGCCGATGTATGCGATGAAAACCTGACCACCTACTTCGACTGCCGCCGGAAGCGCGCCTCCATTCGCCAGCATGGAAGATTCAGTTGGTTGGCCGTCGCCTTTTAATCCCGCCATTACAGTTACGGGTGTTGTTCCGTCGCTGCCTTCCCATACGGCCTTAAAAGCGCCGCCTGCGTCTTTCAGAAGTACGGGCGTGCCGTGACCACCCGTCTCGGCGAGCGTCCGGCGCTGCGAGAAAGTGCGCCCGCCGTCGCTCGACTCCGACCAGTAGAGTCCGGGTTTGCCCGCCTCGCCGGCCGTGTACCAGAGAACGCGTAGAGAGTTGTCAGCGGCGACGGCGAGCGCGGGGCCGGAGACGGGACAGCCCTGTATCTCCCAATGGTCATCGCTCACGATTGCGGTGGGTGAGAAACTCTTTCCGCCATCAATCGAGGACGCGACCCCGATGTGGCGGAAGTTGCTGGGTAGCACCTGCCGCCATGCCATATAGATTCGTCCATCATCTCCGGCAACGAGAGACGTTTTACAGCAAGGGCAGACTTCGCCCGCGACTTTCAGGTTGGGAGAAAATGTGTGGCCTCCATCACCGGACGAGGCGAAGAAGACCTCACGATTACTCTCCGAGTGCATGTGAACGGGGCCGCCCTTGGAAGGCTTCGGCTTCACGACGTTGCGCTCGTCGAGCCACGCCATGTAGATGCGCCCGTCTCCTGAGACTGCCAGCGAGTGCATCCCGTGGACGCCCGGCTTACGGTCGTCGTTGACCTTTGATGGCGGGCCGAAACTTCGCCCGCCGTCGCGCGAGGACGAAAGATAAAGCGTGCCGGTGTGCGCCGCCGTTTCGTCGCGCGCAGTCCAGCCGACATAGACCGTACCGTCACGCGTGACCGCCAGCGTCGGCGGGTCGCCGCGCCATGCGGTCGCTTCTCCCGCATTCGAGTTGACGCGTGCGGATGGTGATGACGCACGGCCCTCTCCGTCGTAGCGCGAGAGCCACACGTCGGCCTTGCCATCTGTACCGTGCTCAACCCACGCGACGTAGATCGCACCGTCCGCCCCCGTGGTAATCGTCGGCTCGGCTGCTTCCGTGCCCTCGGCGGAGACACGGACGGGCGAAGCAGTGCTCGTCTTATGAGTTTCGACCGGCGCATCCGCCGCGCGTGTTTCTGCTTTCTCAGTCCGCATAACAGTCCGCGAGCACCCGCCCAACAGCAGCGCCAGCGCAACGCAGAGAGCGACGAACGTCAAAGTGATATGTAGTTTGAAATAGCTGATCGCTTCTTTCCGCATGAAAGCCCTCCTTCGATGGGACGAAGGATTCTTATAACAGCGAACAGAGTTCCTGAATAAGAATCCTTCGTCCCGAACCAAGCTAGAAATTGAGCCTGAATCCAACCTGTATTTGTCTGGGGTCGAAGGCGGCGGTCGGTTGTCCGAAGGTTGCGGGCGGCGTCGCACCTGTGCCGAAATTATTGTTCGGCACGCTGAAGTTCGAGCGGTTGAAAAGGTTGAATCCCTCGGCGAGCAGTTCCAGATTGAACTTCTCCGTCAACTGGAAGCGACGCGAAAGACGCATGTCGAATGAAGCGAAATCGAAGCCGCGTCCCGTGTTGCGGCCCAAACCGAGAGCGCGGTCGTTGTTGGTAGAGTCGCCGTTCAGATCGCTTCCGGCGAGAACGTTGAATGGAAGGCGCGAAGCGTAGGTGAAGATGTAGCTCACTTGAAAACCGCCGAACGCTTTGCGCGCGAATTTGTTTTCAATACCGACGGGCGTGTTGAAGGTTCCGCTCACGGTCAGGCGATGACGCTGGTCGTTGTCGGAAAGCCCGCGATCACCACGCAGGTCGAAATTGTTTTGCGGCGTGGAGAAGAAGAAGTTCCCTGAGTCGTCAATCGCCTTCGAGAGCGTATAGGAGATACGTGTGCTCGCCCAGCGGCCCTGACGCTTGTTGAAGGAGACGACCATGCCGTTGTAGTAGGAATCGCCCGAACCCTCGTAGCGCGAGATGTTGCCGAAGTTCGGGTCTGGGCGGCACAGGTTCGAGTTGACGGCAGCGGTGCAGCGCGGCACGTTGACGTTCCGGGAAAGAATGAGATGCATCCCGCGAAGGTGTATGAAGCCGACCGAGATGGAAGAGTCCCACGGCAACTCGCGCTCGATTTGCAGGTTAGCCTGCTCGCTCGAATTATTTTCTATTTGCGGGTCAATGCGCGTGATGCTCGGCTTCGTCGTCAGCACCGACGGCTGCGCGCTCAGGACGTTCGGGAAGACGGGAGCGCCGGGGCTTGTGCGCGAGAGAATCGCGACGACGTATTTCGAGCCGTCGCGCTGCAAGGCGTTCGAGGTGGCGCGCGTAGGTATCCGGTCGTAATAGAGACCGAAGCTGCCGCGTATGACGGTCTTCTCATTTGGCGAGTAAGCAAAGCCGAAGCGCGGCGAGATGTTGTCCATGTCCGTCTCAATGGGATCAGGCAGGAATTGCAGGTCGTAGCGCAGGCCAAAGTTGAGCGTTAAGTCTCGACGCACTTTCCACTCGTCCTGCCCGAAGATGCCGAAGTTCGGATTCTTCTGCGCCTGCGTCGGTGCGCCGAACGCCTGCTGAAACTGGCTGTAGTTGCCCGTCAGGAAGTTCGCTAAGGTAGTGAACGTGTAGACGCCTTGCAGCGCGCCGGGGAATCCTATGTTCAGGTTGTTGTAGAGGTACTCGCCGCCGACCTTGAACGTGTGATTGCCGCGGGCAGCGCTGTAGTTGTCAGTCAGTTGATAAAAGTCTATGTCTCTTTCGGTCGGCGAGGAGGTCGCCGTGCCGAAGCTCGCCACGCCGTTGATGTTGACTGCGGGGCCGGTCTGGTCAATCGCGGGCGCGGCGAGGCGGCTGCGCCTTAACTGAAAACGCAGCTCGTTGAGCGAGCGCGAGTTGATGGCCGTGATGTTCTGTAAATTGACCGTGTGGTCTGTGTTGTCGAGGTTCGTGCCGCGGCTGACCGCGTTCAGTCCGCCGACCGTGCGCGCATTCGTCGCGCTAATGTCGTAGAAATTATAGGTGGCGGTGAAGGAGTTTCGCGCGTTGATCTGGTGATCGACGCGCGCGAAGAAGTTCGTCGTGTCGTAGCCGCCGGGAACGAGTCCGGTCTGAATGAGCGGCCCGCCGTAGCCGATTGCCGTCAGGCGGTTATTAATGGCCGTCACATTGGCGGGAGCAATCGTGATGACGCTGGAGTCGTTGCGTCGCGTCTGCTCGACGTTGCCGAAGAAGAAGGTGCGGCTTTTAACAATCGGAGCGCCGAAGGTTCCGCCGTATTGCGTTTGCGTCAGAGGGTCTTTTCTCGGCGCGAGCGGGTTGCGGGCGTCGAGGCGCTGATTACGTAGGAAGCTGTAGAGTTTGCCGTGAACGTCGTTGGTTCCACCCTGCGTCACGATGTTGATGAAACCGCTCGAAGCGCGCCCGAACTCGGCGACCGCGCCCGACGCGACGACCTGAAACTCACGTATGACCTCCTGACTGTAATAGGTTCCTGCGAGTTCGACCGAATCGTCGTTGGCGCTTGAGCCATCGACGATAAAGCTGTTGGCGAGGTTGCGCTGCCCGGCGACGGATATTCCCGTCCCCGGAACGGCTGAAGTCTCTGCGAAGCGTTGTACGCTACCTGTGTTCGTGCGCGAGACCCCGGGCAGGAGCAAGGCGAGGTCAAGAAAGTTTCTGCCGTTCAAAGGCAAATTCTCGACATCCTTGGGCAGAACCGTTTCCGCTACCTGCGTGCGCGTTGTTTCGACCACGGCCACATTTGTGCCGCTGACCTCGACGTTCTCGGCGACGCTCGCCACC
>JBAVPI010000322.1:0-2015 GCA_049692915.1 Pyrinomonadaceae bacterium | reverse complement strand
CGGTTGAGCGCCTCGGTGAGCGGGTCAACGCGCGCGAGCAGTTCCAGACGGTCGCGCGCCGCCGTCAACTCGCGATTGGCCGCCTCGACCTCGCGGCGCACGCCCTCCATCACCACCATCACCGTGCCGAAGGCGAGCATCGTCTCAAGAATCAGGTCAATGATGGAAGTGTACTTGAGATACGCTTCCGGCACGCTGATTCCCCAAGCCCCGACGCGCGCCCCGAAGACGGGCACGTAGTGTAGAAAATCGAGCGCCAGCAAAAGCAGCGCGACCGACAGCACACGCAGTCCGAGGCTCGAAGGCTCGCGTCGGCGCGCGGGCCGCAGCACATGGAATGCGGCGGCCAAGAGTGCGGCCATGATGGAAGCCTGCACGAGAAAGAGGGTGTTGAAATCGTCGGACAGATACGGCAAAAGGGCGGCGACTAAAATGCTCGCCAGCACGGCGAACAGATAATTCTTCGACACAGACTTGCCCGTGGCCTGATAGCTACAGCCCGCCACGAACATCAGGCCGAAGGCATATTCGCCGAAGAAATAGAGCGGGTAAAAAACGTCTCGGAGCGCCGGGACGTGGAAGGCCACGATCAGGCTCGACAGCGAAAGCGAGAGACACGACCACGCCACCGTCCAGCACTTCTGCGACACGCCCTGAATCGAGCGCAGCATGAAGAAGGAAAGCAGCGTCACGAGGCCGATGCCCACGCACTGAATGACCAACCCAACGTTCGAGTCCATTTAGATCATGCCGACGTAGCGCGCAATGCCACGTCACGAGTTGCGAAGGTGATTGCCTTTCCGGATTCCGTCGCGGGAAGCATTTGTCTGTATTGGGGGCGCAGGGAGCGGAAGGCGTCAGTAGATGATTGCGAGGCTGCGAGGCCGCCATTCATCCAAAAACATTTTAACTTAATCAGGTAAACCACGCTAGAGTTAAATTTCGAGATGTGTCCGGGGAGTTGGAAACGAACTTTTGACGCGATATTCGTCGAAACAGATGAATAAAGGTGATGAAAGCAGCCGCCGGCGGAAGGGTTGCGGGCGGCTGCTTCTATTAGAGATCATTTAAGGGAAGGGTGAGTGATCTCTGTTGGGGGACTGATGCAATCTATAATTTCCTTCCTGCCGGGGCGCGCAACGGTGGCGAATGGTTGGCGACCCGCCTCTATGTCATGTGCGGGTGGCTCAGGTCTTTCTCGACCCGTCGCTTCGACACCCTTTTTCAATCCGTCTCAACTTCTTTCTCGACGACTGCTCACGCCATAACGCTATTACAAGCGTCGTGCCACACTGCGCGACGCGGCGGAACGAACGCGCGTCATCGCCGGAACTTCATTGTTTAAGATAAGATGTCGCCGGAGCGTTGGACTATCCGTCCATGCTTGTCGTTGGATGAAGCGACGGGCGCGACCTATCCGAAAGGATAGACGGACTATCTTTCGGGATAGCATTTCGACTTTGGGCTGCTGCCGTCTCAGGTGATTTTTTTCCGAGGGCGTGATATTTCTCGCGCCGTCCGGCAGTCAGGCGCGCGAGGAAGCGCCGGACATCTCTCACGCAAGATGAATCCAAGACTTTCAGTCATCACCGGCCCCTTGAAAAACTCGGTCTTCGCGCTGGGCGGCGAAGAGTTTTCCATCGGGCGCGACTCGACGAATCAACTTTCGATCAGCGACCGGCTGCTCTCGCGCCGTCACTGCCTCATCAAACGCGAGGACGAACGTTTCATCATTCGCGACCTCGCGAGCCTCAACAGCACTTACGTCAACGGCGTCCCCGTCACGGAAGGATTTCTGGAGCACGGCGACCTGATTGCCGTCGGCGATTCGCGTCTCGTCTTTTTGCTGCACGCGGAAGATGCACGGCACGATTCGCATCCCGTGCAGGTCAGCGAACAGAATCTGCTCGCGCGGACGACCGTTCGCCTGAAGGTCGAGGACGCGCTCTATTCGCAGCCCGCGTCCAACCTCTCTTCGCTGCCGCCGCTCGCGCGGATGGCCCGCGACCTGACGG
>JBAVPI010000321.1:0-7208 GCA_049692915.1 Pyrinomonadaceae bacterium | reverse complement strand
ATCGCAAAGTAGCGCAACAGTTGGCGAAATTTACGCTCGGAAATTCGGGAACGCGCATAATAGCGGTTTCGTCTTTCCATTCGAGTAGTTTAGCACCTCTGTGAAAGTGCTTAACGACTCTAGCCCCTTGTCCTTTACCCCGTTCAGGTAATCCATCTTATTGCCTTTAGGCCCAAAGAAAGAACTATCAGGATTTTTAAAGAATGTGCGGGGCACGGATAACATGTACCTGCCGCCTTCCAGGTAAAGGTTTCCCATCTTATTACCTGCGTAGTCCAGCTTCACTATTGTACCTCTCCTCAGTCCGGTCAGGACGAGCAAAATTATCAGCACGAGATCTCGGATAGCCGTGTGGTAAAGAACCGGCTGGGTATGACGGTTGGGTAATGCATTCTTCATTTCCTGTATCAAGAGGCTGAACGGCTCCATAGGGTCTTTCATGTTCAGGATGCCTTCGATGCGTTGAAACGGGTCCCGGGCGACGGTGACTAGTGGTTTTATCTCCTCGATCAATCTTTTATACTCTTTGATGGCTTCGTCGCACACGCCCTGCCAGTCGACCTGCGCGCGCGACACCAAGTTCCCAGTGATGAAATGTGTTTGATCTAATACGAATGTGCACAACCGAGCAGCCAGATGTGGGCTTTGCCGTAGCCACCCGGTGCCAGGTTTTAGCATCGATATGAAAGCATGCAACAAATCGATGGCGTGTTCAGTGTATTGAGTACGCACTGTACACCGGAATCTGATATACCAATCGACGAGCATAGGGCAGGCAATGAGCGCCAGCGTAAGCTTCGATTCCGACATCCCTAATCCTCTGACTCTCACGTCGTCGGCCTGCGACGGCAAACAAAGAGCTCCATAGAAGTGAGCTAACTCTTTCTCGCGCATTTCTTTTGACACAGGCTTCCAAGTCCCACTCCTCTGCATACCAAGCGGAGGCCTGGCAGCCATCTTGAAGTCTGCGAACGCGTCAAATTCGCCGCGTAATGATCCGGGCCACTCCTTCAGACGATATGGGAGCTGGATTAGTATTTGCTGGCGTCGGGTGTAGTCGTTGTCGCCGCGCAAAATGTCCGTGCGTATCGACTCAACTATTTTTTCCTGCACTTCGAGCTTCAGGTCATAGAAACTATCAGGCAGATGCTTACTTACTCGATGAAACAGTTTCAGGTTTTGGCGTAAGAATGGAGGAAGTTCCGAATGGCGAAAACAATATCCGGCACGCCAGCGCGGTATTTTGTTAATCAAGGTTCCGGCTGGAAGTTTAAATAATGTTTCTATGCGTCCTATGGGTTTGATGCTTTGTAGAGACGGGGTTGAGATCCTACGGTACCATTGCCATAGTGTTCTGTTGTCAACATCAATCAGCTTTGAAAGGAGGCCGAAAGACATTCCAGACCGGTCTACTAAATGAACGATAGCTTGGTGTAAGTCGTTCGGTATTGAGGGCACCTTTAACAGCCGCTGATAAATGTTCTGCCACCGGTAGATTTCCGTCCGAAATTTCTTCCGGGAATGGGCATTGTCTATTTTGCTTATCACCTCATCCACACTTATGTCGAATCCCCCTACGAATTCATGCCCGATTAGGGCAGTTTTTTCAAGGCAGAGGGCTTCGAGAAAGTGATTCAGCGCGTACCGAGTGTTGGATAGTTGCGCCGCGGCCGATGAACTATTTGTTAACTCTCTCTTTCGCTCCTCCGTTCCCTGTTCGAGAAGCTGCCCGTAAGTGAGCGGGGTCCGCTTGTCGCCAGGGGATTGTGGAAGGACGCGCACCTCGAGTCCTAAACTTGAGACTGCTTTTTCGACTGACTGCTTTAATCGGATCCTATAGGATTGCTCACTATCGGGTTTTCTTACCATGAGAGCCTGAGGTGTTAAACCCGCCTCGATTGCCACCTGATGTAAGAAGACTCTCCCCCTGTAGTTAGGGTCTTCCGGCAGCTTTAAGACCTCGTTTTTCAACCATCTAAGGTAGCTATCAAGCTTGACTTGATTCTGAATAAAATTAGCTTCCGACCTTGATGCCTCAGTGACTTCTTTATGGATCAAGCCGATCTCTTCGGCCGCTAACAGCACACGCTGCTTATAGGGTTCTTTAGTGAGGTACCTAAAATCTATTCCGGAGGCCGCTGAGATGGCGCGGAAATGAGGTACTTCACGGTTGACTTGGCTTGGGAGCCCAACTCCCTGGGCTTTAAGGGACTCAACGTATGTTTCGAGCTGTTGCATTTTTTCGTCCATGTTAACTTCCGCATCTTCCTCACCTGGCGGCGAGACAGTATGTAAAGATGCGCCCCCTTTCGTTTAGCTGTTGGCTTTCCTTACTCAGATCACTTACGGCGCATTATGGCCTGCCGTTGAGTTCCCGCCGCCGCCGTCCTTGTCTTACCCACAATTGACGCCTGGGTTACCTAAGATGAGCAAGATACCAACTTAGTTACCTTAAGTGTGGTGATTTGTGGCACCGGCTGTGACATAATATGTGACATACAAATTTATGATATTTTCGGGGGAGGTGATAGATGGGCCGAGTGAATAAATACGCCGCGGGTTTAAGTAAGGATCGGTGGGAGACTTTCGGCAAGCGGCTCGAGATGTTCCGTGGCTTGTCCACGTCCCTCACTCAAGCGCAGGTCGCGGCCGCCGTCGGCGTCTCGCGCCGTCAGTGGATCCGCTACACCAAGGGCGCACCTGTCCCGCTTGAGAGGATTCCGAAGATTGCCAAAGTGTTGGGCATGTCCGTCGGGCGGGCGCTCCTGCACGCCGGCTACGAGCCGAAGGAGCGAGGCGTAGACGCAGACGCCCATCTGCGTCTCATCCGCGACTACGTCTTCGAGGGGGCCGTCAAAGAGGCGCTCTTCAGCCTTTTCAAGTTCTATTACAAAGTGAACAAGGAGAAGAAGCGCTACAAGCCCATGAACGCCCCGATGTTGGCTAACAGCTTTATGACCGCGGCTGTGGCGATCGACAGAATGCCGGGCTGGCTGCGGCGGGAGTTCGTTCTCTACCTCATAGCGGTTGAGAGAGGTGGCCGGAAGCAAGAGTTCCCCGTGCCACCCAAAGTCCGGAAGGAGGTGAGGGAACTGATCGAGAAGGGCCTACCCAAAGGGATGCTGCTGGGAGGCCGAGTGCCCGTGCCTAAGAGCAGGAAGAAGCGCCGAAGTTAAAGACGGTGCGGCATGATGAATGAGATTATGACTGCTCCGCGCGGTATACACTCACGGCTCCAATCCGAGACCTTTCTCCGGGTGGCCGGCACGGGCCATTGACTAACCTCCGGACGCCTAAAACACCACAACGTAAACAGAGCAGACGCTCATGTAAGAACATACCAGCCATGCGTGTCTTAGTAAGCTTTTACCTTGAGTACCTCGTCGAGCCGTGTCGTGTAACGGCCCGACAGCTGCCTGCGTCTCATCTCCCACGCACGGTCATACCCGACGGCGAGCGGGCGCACCGTATGGCGGGCGTGCTTCCGGTTGATCCCGTCCACCGCCTCCATCAGCCGCAGCCTGCGCCCGCCGTCGACCCCGAGCGTTAAGTCCTGCTGCCTCTCCGCCTCCGGCACAATGTCCGTGAGGAATACCCCCGCCTTGTGGTAGACGAACCCCGGCTTGTAGACGCGCTCCAACAGCAGCCGCGCCGCGGCAACTAACGATGGTGTGAAAGAAGTCGGGAAGGGGAGTCGCCAACTAGCCGCCGCCGAGTAGATCTCGGCCGGGTTCTGCCTGAACCGCGACGTGGATATGAACACGGTCAGGTGAGAAGCGGCCAGCCGCTGCCGCCTCAGCTTCTCCCCGCCCCTTGCGCAGTGCATCGCCACCGCCTCGCCCAGGTCTTCGATCGTCGTGACCGGCTTGCCGAACGAGCGCGAACAGCACAACCCTTTGCGCGGCTGCTCGAAGACTTCGAGCGGTAGGCACGATATGCCGCGCAGCTCCCACACCAGCCGCAGCCCTTTGATCGTCAGATGCTTCCTCACCCACCAGTCGGGGCAGCGCTTCAGCTCCAGCGCCGTCTCGACCCTCTGCTTGCGCAGGATCGGCGGTAGGCCGGAAGCCTCCCACAGGTCAGGCTGCCCGACGTTCTCTTCGCCCTCGGACTTGAGGAACCGCGCGTACCGGGGGCCGATGCCCCACACTTCGCCCACGTCGAAGTCCGCGAGATGGCGGTCGGCGTCCGGCCCTGACAGGTCCACGACCCCGCCGTACTTGGGGCGCCGCTTGGCGACGGAGGCGGCGGTCTTCGCCAGCACCTTCGTCGGGCCGATCCCGACCGAGACGGGGATGCCCGTCCACTTCCTGACCGTGCGCTTGATCTCCCGCGCGTCCTCCTCCTGGTGGCCGCCGTCGAAGTGGACGAACGCCTCGTCTATCGAGTAATGCTCCAGGGCGGGCACGAACCCGTCTATGGTGTCGAAGACGCGGCGCGAGAGGTCGCCGTAGAGAGCGTAGTTAGACGAGAACCACGTGACGCCGTGCCGCTCGATGACGGGCTTCGCCTTGAAGAACGGCATGCCCATCGTGATCCCCAGCGCCTTGCTCTCGTTGCTGCGCGCGACGACGTTGCCGTCGTTGTTCGAGAGCACAACGACAGGCATGCCTTCGAGCGCGGGTTGGAACGCTCGTTCGCACGAGACGTAGAAGTTGTTACAGTCGATGAGCCCAAACAAGTTTCCCATCAGCGCAACCGCCGAATGCTGTGAGTGACTACGCCCCAAATAATCAACTCGCGATCACCGTCGAGCTCTATGGGTGAATACTCCGGGTTGTCGGCGACGAGGAGGCATCGTCTGTCTTCCTTGAGCAGCCGCTTCACGAGCATCTCTCCGTTAATACAGGCGACGACAACGTCCCTGTTTCGAGGCTCCAGCGAACGGTCAACGATTAGCCTGTCACCGGAGTGAATCTCGCCTGCCATCGAATCGCCCTCAACGCACACGATGTACGTGGCCAGTTTATTCCCGATGAGCCATTCGTTGAGGTCAATGTTGCTTTCGACGTAATCGCCAGCCGGCGAAGGGAAGCCTGCGGAAACGCGGCATAGATAAAGCGGTAAGCAAATACGCTCCCCCGCCTCCGGCAGGGAGACTGACGTGACACGAAGTTCGTCTGTCCTCACACGCATCATTTTCTCTGATCGGATATTGCCCTTCGCCGCATCTTGCTAGTAAAACATTGTTTCAGGCAAGAAATATATTTATAATCTGATGACAAGGTTTTGATTTTACGTCGTGGGAGATAGACATGTGTGGACGATTCGCTCAGCGCACGGACCCGAAGAGACTCGCTAAGGAATTCAAGGTGGCGGAGGTTCCCGCGGCGGAGCCGCGATACAACATCGCGCCGACGCAGGAGGTACTCGCCGTTCATGAAACGCCGGACGGGCGCGAGATGACGTTCTATAAATGGGGACTGGTCCCCTCCTGGGCGAAAGATAAGTTGATGGGCGCGCGGCTCATCAACGCGCGTAGTGAGACGGTCGCGGAGAAGCCCGCCTTCCGCCACGCGTTCAAGCAGAGGCGCTGCATCATCCTCTCGGATGGTTTTTACGAGTGGCAAAAAAGGGAAGGTATGAAGCAGCCATTCTTTTTCCGCATGCGCGACGAGAGACCGTTCGGCTTCGCGGGATTGTGGGAGCGTTGGGAGGGGGAGGGCGACCAGGTCATCAACTCCTGCGCCATCCTGACGACCGAGGCCAACGAGGTGTTGCGGCCCGTGCATGATCGGATGCCCGTCATCCTGCACCCGGATGATTACGAGTTATGGCTCGGAGGGGATGCGCGGGAACTCGATCTCGTGAAAGAGATGCTGCGGCCATATCCATCCGCTGAGATGATCGGCTATCCGGTCAGTGCCTCAATCCACAGCCCGCGCAGTCAAGGCATGACGCTAATCGAGCGGGCGGTGGTTAACTCAGCGTGACTCAAAACGGAGGAGACTTGATTATGACCTATGCCCTATGGATCGTTCAGGTGTTGCTCGCGCTCCTGTTTCTGTTCGCCGGTGGGATGAAGCTGGTCATATCGCCTGACGTGCTGGCCTCGATGGGCTCGCCGAATCAGATTCCGCTGCCGGGCTTGTTCGTGCGCTTCATCGGCGTGGTCGAGGTGCTCGGCGCGCTCGGGCTTCTACTGCCGGGGCTGCTACGCATCAAGCCGTGGCTGACGCCGTTGGCAGCCGCCGGGCTGGTCGTCATCATGATCGGCGCGACGGCGCTCACGGTGGCGGCCGACGGGATCACGGCCGCAGTGATTCCATTAGTGGTCGGGCTGCTCGCGGCCTTCGTCGCCTACAGCCGGTGGCGATTAGCGCCGCATCCGGCGCGGATAAAATGAAAAACTCGGTAACTACACGCACGGCCGCGTCGTAGCCTTTCGTCTATATTTGAACCAGATCTCGTATCAGGGAAGTGGCCGCGATTATGAGTAGGAATGCACCTTCAAGCTGGAACGGCCTAATAGTCGAGAACGTCGCCCACCCCGCGCCACGCTCCGACGAGCGGTTTAGGGACTGGATCATTTGAAGTGTCCACTTTTTGCTCCTTTGCGAACCCATTTAGGATGCCCTTATCCCTTTAACATCACTATTGTGCCGTTGCCGGGAGTTTATGGGGAGCAGACTAAGGGCAGTCCGATTTTTCTCACTCAGGCTGCTCTAGTTTTCGGGGAGACCGTCACATTGAAGGGCAGTTCAGAGACGCCAAGGGCGTGAAGCTGAAGCGAACGAGGTTCACCCGGCCTGCGTTCGTAGGGCGAATGTACCTGCTCATCGGCGGCACCCCGCTTTTGTGGAAGAGTGTCAGGCGCGCCGTCGAGGAAGCGGAGACGAAGGTAAGACTAGAGAACAGGGCGAAAGGTGCGCGGCTCTCGCCGGCGCGTGTCGACTCCTAGCCGACACTGCACTGTACGGCTGCAGGGCTGTCTTCCATGTGTCACTACTTTCCCACGCTTGCCGGAAGATGCGGCCTCGTGCAGACCGGTGCGGTCACGGACTGTAGCTTTCAGCGAGTCGGAAGATTACTGCCTCCTCCTGACTCACGACAAACATACAAGCGGTCAGGTGCAAAAATTTCTGTTACTGCTCAGGGGAAATGTCCGCTTGCTGCTCAGCGATAATGTCCGGCAGCCAGTTCATGGATGAGTGGTGAATAACCAGCCGCGCCTTCTGGCCTGCGCGGCAGCCTTCGCCTGCGGATCA
>JBAVPI010000320.1:0-2191 GCA_049692915.1 Pyrinomonadaceae bacterium | reverse complement strand
CAACTATCTTCCTATCCTCCAGCCTCAGACATTAGCTTCTAAAGGGAAACGGCTTTGCACTTCGCAGAGCGGCGTCCCTCTATTTTGCGACGACGGTGCGTGTCGCCGCGCCGCCCGAACTACTGCGGACGGTGACGCTCTGCGGATTCGTCGCCGCGTTGAAACTCCCCGTGAACTTCCCGCCGCCGTTGTTCGACAACGTGCCGACGAGTTGGCCACTCGCCGTGACGAAGACTTGCAGCGTGGCGCTTGAGCGCGTGCTTGTCGCCTCGATGCGCAGTGTACGTTTCGCCGTCTCGTACTGTGCGAGCGTGATGCCGACCGTATCGGCTGCCGGAGGCGCGGGATTGATGCTGAGCGGTGCTGAGATCGTCGCCGCGTTCAAAGTCGCGCTGATGGTGACGCTCGCGGGCGAGGTGACTGAAGTGGTGCTGACGTTGAAACTGGCCGACGATGCGCCCGCCGCGACCGTGACGTTTGCCGGAAGGGAAGCGAGCGCGCTGCTCGACGCGAGGGCAATGCTCGTCGGAACGGAAGCGGGCGCGGTTAAAGTTATTGCGCCTTGAACGCTGCCGCCGCCCGTGACGCTCGACGGGTTCAGGGTCAAACCCGAAATCTGTGGAGCGGTAGTTGACGGCGGCGTGACGGTTAACGTCGCGCTTTGCGAAGAGCTTCCGTAAGTGGCCGTGATGAACACTTGCGTCGGCGCTGTGACCGCGCGGGCGACGACATCCGCGAAGACGCTCGTCTGGCCTGAGAAGTTCGCGCGAATGGTGCGCGGAACGCTGACGAGCGCCGGGTTGCTGCTCGCCAGCATGATCGTCGCGCCTTCGGTCGGCGCACCCGACGCCAGATTAACCGTGACCCTCACGCCGATGTTACTGCCGCCGACAACCGTGTCCGGCGCGAGCGTGACCGAAGAGATGGGCACATTCTGCGAAGGCGCAGAGACGATGAGCGTCGCGGTTTTCGTCGCGCCGCCGTAGCTCGCGCTGACGTTGACGGGAGTCGTCAAGCCCGTCGTCACAGTTTGAACGGGGAAACTCGCGTTCGACTGCCCCGCCGGAATCGTCACGCTCGGAGTCGTCGAAACGAGACCCGGATTGTCGTTCGACAGGGTGACGAATGCGCCGCCCGCAGGCGCGACGTGCCCGGTCGTCAACGTCACGACTCCGCTTCCGTCATTGCCCCCGTAAACTCCGGCGGGCTGCATCTGAATCGAGCCGATGGCGAGCGGCGCATCTGGCGGCGTCACCGTCAGTTGAACGCTGCGGCTGCCGATGCGGCTGTTTGAGACGGTGATGGTGACAACCTGCGGCGCGGTGACGTTCGACGTGTCCACGCCGAACCTGACGTTGGACATTCCGGCGAAGATGCCCACCGCGACGGGCAGGGCGCGGCTGCCCGTCGGCACACTCACGACCGAAGGCTTGCTGCTTGAGATTGTGAGCGGCAGGCTGCCCGACGGCGCGACCGCGTTCGGAGCGAGACTGACCTCGACCTCCGCCCGCGTGCCGCCGACAACGCTCGACGGCCTGACGACAAGAGTGCCGTATGCGAGCGGCGCGGCGGCGCGTCCCGTCGTATTCAAGAGAACGGTCGTCCCCGCGTTGTTGCCGCGCACCTGAAGAACGATGTCCTGTTTGCCGTCGGCGTTCAAGTCCGAGGCCAGCAAGTATCCGCTGCCCGCGCCGACGACGAAGCCGGGGACGAGATAACGTGCGACGGGCTTGAAAGTACCGTTGCCGTTGCCGTACAGCACGCCCAACATCCCGTCGCCGTTCAGCGAGCAGCAGAGCGCCATGTTGAGGGCCACGTCTTGAAAGCCATCGCCGTTGAAATCCGCGACCGCCAATTCGCCGACGCGCTCCTGCAAGGCATCAGGGATTGAAGCGGACTGCCGGAACGTTCCGTCGCCGTTGCCGAGAAGGATGACAGTCCGATGATCCGCGTCCGGCGCGACGGCCAAATCCTGTATCCGGTCGCCGTTGAAATCTGCGATCTCGATGTCGGTGTTATCTATGCCCTGTACGATGAGCAGGTCGGGCAGTTGGCGGAAAGTGCCGTCGCCCTGCCCCATCAGGATGAAGACCTTGCCGAAGGCCGCCGCGATGCCGAGGTCTTGCTGGCCGTCGTTGTCGAAGTCGCCGACGGAGACTCGCGCGATGCCGGGGCCGACGTGGATTTGCTG
>JBAVPI010000319.1:0-11151 GCA_049692915.1 Pyrinomonadaceae bacterium | reverse complement strand
ATGCAGGGCGGAGCATACGGCGGCGTGCGGATTCTGAGTCCGCTCACCGTCGCAGAGATGACGCGCCCGCGGCAGGTGACGGAAGAGGGCGGCGCGCGCGGTCTGGGCTGGGACATCAACACGAGTTTCTCAAGTAATCGCGGCGACCTTTTTCCCTTCGGCTCGTTCGGCCATACGGGATTCACAGGCACATCGCTCTGGCTCGACCCTACCAGCGAAACGTTCGTCGTCTTCCTCAGCAACCGCGTCCACCCGGACGGCAAAGGCGACGTGTCGGCTTTACGCGGACGCGTGGCCTCGATAGTCGCGTCGTCTTTGACGGATACGGCGAGCGTCGCGCGCGCAACGGTCGAGTCCCAACATTACATGCAGGAGATGCTGGCCGGTCTGACGCGTTTCACGTTCTCAACAAGCGAGGCGAGAAGATCGGAGGACACGGGCGCGCTCCCCGTGCCCGCCGCCGCCGAAGTGTTGACGGGAATTGACGTGCTTGAGCGCGACCACTTCAAGCCGCTGCAAAATATGCGCATCGGTCTTATCACGAACCACACGGGACGCGACCGACGGGGCACGCAGACGATTGATGTGCTGCGCGAAGCGCCGGGCGTCAAACTCGTCGCGCTCTTCTCGCCGGAGCATGGCATCCGCGGCATGTCTGACGAAAATGTTTCCGACGCGGTGGACGAAAAAACAGGCTTGCCGGTTTACTCGCTCTACGGAGAGTCGCGCAGGCCGAAGTCGGAGCAGTTGAAGAATCTCGACGCGCTCGTCTTCGACATACAGGACATCGGCGTGCGCTTTTACACGTACATCTCCACGCTCGGCTACGCGATGGAAGCCGCCGCCGCCGCACACCTGCCGCTCTACGTGCTCGACCGTCCCAACCCCATCAACGGCGTGGACGTGGACGGGCCGGTCGCCGACGCCGACAAGCTTTCTTTCACCTCTTATCACATGATTCCTGTCCGCCACGGCATGACGGTCGGAGAACTGGCGCGGCTCTACAATGAGGGACGGAAGATAAATTGCGACTTGCGCATCGTCGAAGTCGAAAATTGGCGGCGCGCGATGTGGTTCGATGCGACGGGTTTGACGTGGATCAATCCTTCGCCGAACATGCGTAGCCTGACGGAGGCGACGCTGTATCCCGGCGTCGGTTTGCTTGAGATGACGAACATCTCGGTCGGGCGCGGGACGGATACGCCGTTCGAGTTAGTCGGCGCGCCGTGGCTCGATGGCCGTAAACTCGCCGCGTATCTCAACGGGCGCAACCTGCCCGGCGTGCGCTTCGTGCCCGTGCGCTTCACGCCGAAGGCTTCCGTCTTCAATGGCGAAGAGTGCGGCGGCGTCAACGTCATCATCACCGACCGCGCGCGCCTGCGGGCCGTGCTCGTCGGCATCGAGTTGGCCGTGGCGCTCAGGCGTCTGTACCCGTCGGAGTGGAAGGTGGACGACTTCGCGCGCCTGCTCGTCAGTGCCGACACGCTTCAACGCGTGAAGCGCGGCGACGCGCCCGAAGAGATCGCGCGTGCGTGGGGCGTCGGACTTGAAGAGTTCAAGCGTGCGCGTGCGCGTGCTTTGATTTATCGTTGAAGGCAGGTTGATAATTCGTGCCCATCAATTCTTTCCGTTAATTGTCGTCATCGGCTCATCCCGTTAATTGTTGAAGGAGATAATTTATGCGTCAGCTTTGGAGAGTTTTGGCCCTCGCGTCCCTTTTGCTCTTGTCGCAGACGAGTGCTCTGGCGTGGCACGACAACGGGCACATGATCGTCGCGCAGATCGCTTACCTGCGCCTGACGCCTGACGCGAAGGCGCGCGTTGACAAGTTGCTGGTGACGCCGCCCGACAAGCGCCCGTTGATACATCTCTGCGCGGGTTATTACTCTGCCGCGACGTGCGAGAAAACTTACGACCCCGTGACCATCGCCGTCTGGATGGACGACTTTCGCGGCGACTCGCTCAACGACACATACGACACGTGGCACTACATCAACTACAATCCTTTTTTCGACGGCATCCCCGTGCGCGGCGCAGTCGGGCCGGAGCCTGTCAATGTTCTCGACCGCATCAACTGGGCCGTCAACTCGCTGCGGAAGGGAACGGGCCGCGATAAGTCCGATGCGGAAATTCTAGGCTTCCTCTTCCACCTCGTCGGCGACGTGCATCAGCCCCTGCACGCCACCACGCGTTACAGCGCAGCCCACATGGACGGCGATGCCGGCGGCAATCTTTTCAACGTCAAGATGCCGCCCGAAGCGCGCATCAAAAATCTTCATGCCTTCTGGGACGCGGCTGGCGGGGCGTTCGGCTTCGAGAGTCCGAAGCGACCGCTCGACGCGGCTGGTCAGGCACGCATCCGCGCTTTCGCCGACGAGATTATGAAGGCGTTTCCCGCGGAGTCGTCTCAAGAGTGGAACGACCTTGAGCCGCTCCACTGGGTGGAAGAGAGCAACGCGCTCGCGCGCGGGTTCGCCTACGCCAAGATCAAAGAGGGCGAAGCTCCGACGAAGGCTTACACCGACGAGGCGCAGAGAATTTCGCGTCAGCGCATCGCGCTCGCAGGCTATCGCCTCGCGGCGGTGCTCAACAATGTGTTCGTCGCACCAATCGCAAAATAAATTTTCTCAAGGTAGGACGCCGAGCGCACTGAGCAGCGCGCGGGCTTTGAGCAGCGACTCGTCGTATTCCGCATCCGGCGCGCTGTCGGCAACCACGCCGCCGCCGACGTTGAAGCGTGCCACGTTGTCGCGCACCGTCATCGTGCGAATGGCGACGTTAAAGTCCATCGCTCCGTCGAACGAGAAGTAACCGATGGCCCCCATCGAAAGACCGCGCGGGTCGGATTCGATCTCTGAAAGAATCTCCATCGCGCGAATTTTCGGCGCGCCGGTGATTGAGCCGCAGGGGAAAGTGGCGCGCAGAATGTCGCCCGCCGTGATTCGGTCGCGCAACTCGCCGCGCACTTTGGACACGAGATGAAAGAGCGTCGTGTGTTCCTGAAGCGCGCAGATTTCCGTCGCTGTGACCGAGCCATACGTGCAAATGCGTCCGAGGTCGTTGCGCAACAGGTCAACGATCATGATGTTCTCGGCGCGATCCTTCTCGCTGCGGAGCAACGCTGCGCGCAAACGTCCGTCTTCTTCGGCGTTCGTCCCGCGCGGAGACGTTCCTTTAATCGGCCATGCTTCGATGGTGCGCCCGGATGATTGAGACGGCTCACCAACGTCAACTCGGAAAAAGCGTTCCGGCGATGCGCTGATGACCGTGTCGGAGCCACGGCGAATGTAAGCTGCGAACGATGCCGGATGATGGCGGCGCAGGCGCAGAAAAATCTCTTCGGGCCGCAACGTTGGCGTGAGTTCTACGGTCAATCGCTGTGTGAGGTTGGCCTGATAGATATTACCCGCGAAGATATGTTCCTTGATGCGCTCGACCGCGGCGATGTACTCTGCGCGGGAAAAGTTCGACGTGACCTGTGGGGGCGGCGTGAACGTTTGTCGTGCCTGACCGCGACGCGTCTCGCCGTTGATTTCCGACTCCACCGCGCGGCGCGCGGCATGATGCAGAGTTTCGTCTGTCGTCTCCAGTTTCTCACGGCTATCAACGCTGACGATGAACGTCCGGCGAAGTGAATAATCATGAACTACGAGAGTATTGAAAAAGGCGAGACAGGCGTCGGGTTCGGTCACACCCGCGCGACTGAGGGGGGCGGGTATTCGCAAACGCTCTAAACGGTGTGCGAGTTCGTAAGAGAATGTGGCGATGCATGCGCCGGTGACGGGCAATGTCGGGGAGGTGGAGCGTTGCGACCGATATTTATCCAATCGCTCGTCGAGAAGTGTCAGCACTGAATCATATCCGGTGTGAGTTGTGAAACCCTCGTTCGTCAAACTCCGAACGTCTCCGCCGTAAGCTTCAATAACTTCGTATGGATCAAAACCGGCGATCAGAAATCGCGCTTCAGTCCCGCGCCATCCGCCGCTATCGAGTATCTGCACGCACTTCTTTGAAGCGAGGGTGAGCAACGCACTCAAAAGTGTCTCGGCGTCGAGGGAACATTCGGCTACGAATGGCGGTCTCAATGATCGTGTTTCCAATTCGTCAACCCTTTCATCAAGTTAAGCGGGAGCAAGCTGCCGAACCTGATTGGAAGATGACTTGCTCAAGTCGGCAAAGTTTCCCTTTTGACACTTACGCGCGCACATAACCTGTGACATCCCGCATCCGGCGGAGTATATTGAAGCCCAGAGCAATCATTCCGGTTTGGCGATTCGCCGTCCGCATTTTAAGCTTTTGTCAGTTGTGAATCTCTTTCGCTTCGACTAACATCACGGCAGACCATCAAGGACGGTTATTGTGCCGATTAGAAAAATTAGTTTTATTTATTGATCGCACAATCGTTAGAATGAGCAATAGATGCTTTTTGTGGTCTACTTCGCCAGTCTTCGTTCAGCATAAATTTAGCAATTCTTCTCCGGCGCGACGCGTGTCACACTTTCAGCGCTCGGTTGTATTACAAATTCAATGGGGAGGTTACTCCATCCGTGCTGCACCGAAGCAGTGCCGGACGAGAGTATCAACTTCTCTGTCGTAGCCTTGGGTTAATGCCGACCGGCATGTCGTCAAAGCGATGCTCCTTGATGAAAATTCGTGCGAGCAGTCTAACCACCAAACAGTGTCTTTCCGTGCAGATTATTCACATCCAGAAGGTTCGCGGGCTGAAGATGCTTTGCTCGCCCGAACCGAGATCACACAACACGAACAGGTAATATTCCCCTAACAATTTTTGGAGGCAGCACAATGCTAAAACGAATCTTAACCCTAGTCGTCGTCACACTGTGTTTGATGACGGCGACGGCCTACGCGCAGGAGACGACCGGCACGATTAACGGCACGGTCAGAGACGCCACCGGCGCGTCCGTGAGCGGGGCTACGGTCACGGTAACGGACGAAAGTAAAAAGTTAGCTGTACGGACTGTGACGACCAGCGATGAAGGCACGTATTCCGTGCCCCTGCTCCCCGTCGCAGTTTATACGGTGACGGTCGAGTCACCCAATTTCAAAAAATCCGTCCAGACCGGCATCAAGCTCGACCTGAATCAGCGCCACAGCGTTGACCTGACGTTGGAAGCCGGGAATCTCTCAGAGGTCGTGACGGTCGAAGCCGACCCCGTGTCGGTCGAGTTGACGACGCCGACAGTCTCGACGGTCATCAATGGCGATCAGGTGCGCGAACTCTCGATCAATAACCGCAACTTCGTCCAACTCGTTACGCTCGCGCCCGGCGTCACCAACGACTTGGACGATCTCGTCTTCACGGGTACGAACAACCCTGAGACGCAGGTGGTCAACCGGACGCTGATCTCCGTTAACGGCGCGAGAAGCACACAGAACACCTTCACCGTTGACGGCGCGGACGTGACGGATCGCGGATCGAACCTGACCATCCAAGCCTACCCAAGCGTTGACTCAATCGCCGAGTTCAAGGTGCTGAGAGGACTCTATCCTGCCGAGTCGGGCCGCAGCGGCGGCGGTCAGGTCAACGTCATTACACGTTCGGGCGGCGATCAGTTTCACGGCAGCATGTTCGAGTTCATTCGCAACGAAGCCTTCAACGCGAACGACTTCCAGACGAACAGGACGCCTGCGCTTCGCACTTCCCTCGGCGTTGACGACAACGGCAAGATCAAACGCAGACCGTTCCGCTATAACAACTATGGCTTCACCGTCGGCGGCCCCGTCTATCTCTTTAACTTCGGCGAAGGCGGGGGCGGGATCGGGAAGAAACTCAACCGGACGTTCTTCTTCTTCTCTGAGGAGCAACGTCGCGATACGCGCTATCCGACCATCTCAACCACCGCGGCTTCGACCGCAGCACCGACCGCACAGTTGAAGCAGGGAATTTTCCCTGTGGACATTTGCCTGCTTGCGACGAGCGCGACCACCTGTTCAAACGTTCTGCCCGCCGGAACTCCGCTCAGCAGCCGCGTGCCCGTCAGCAATGTTGCGCAGCAATACGTCAATCAGATTTGGAACAAAATTCCCAACCCCACTAACCCCGCGACGCTGGCTCTCGATTTTCCGGCTCTGAACGTGGCGAAGTTTCGTCAGGAGATCATCAAAATTGATCACTCCTTCTCGGACAACTGGAACGCGTTCTATCGTTTCGAGAACGATAAAATCCCGACGCTCGACGCCGACGGCTCGATTGGAACACGCTCGAACCTTCCGTTCGTCAACCGCATGGAATCCAACTCGCCCGGCAAGACGCACACAGCCCAGACCACCTACACGCTCAGCCCGAACGTCATTTTGGAAGGCCAGTACGCTTACGGCTGGGGCGCGATCTTTACGAGGACGCTCGGACTGCTGGCAAAGGACGTATCGCCGATTGCCGTCAATCTGCCTTACACGAGCGTTCGCGATGTCGTCCCGATTGTGAGCGTCGCCGGTTTCGCCTCGCTTACCGGCTTCAGCAACTACGACAATTTCTCTTGGAAGCAGAACTTCAGCACCAGCCTGACATGGGTTCGCGGCGGCCACACGATGAAGTATGGCGGCATCTTCTCGCTCTACCGCAAGAACGAAAACGCTCTTTCGGGCACGAATCAGGGTTCATTCAGCGCGTTCAATAACACCGTCCCGACAATCACGGCGGCGAGCGTTCGCGCGCCGGGTGTCGCCAATACGGCGGTGAACAACCTGTACCAGTCGTGGGCTAATTACCTGCAAGGCAACAACGTCACCTTCACGCAATCGAAGCTCGACCTGACAGCCGACCTCCGCCAGAAAAATCTCGAATGGTTCGCGCAGGACGAGTGGCGCGCGCGCAAGAGCCTGACCGTCTATTACGGCGTGCGCTACTCTTACTTCGGCCCGGCGTATGACAAGAATGGTCAGCTTTCAAACTTCGTCCCCGAACTCTTTAACACGGCGCAAGCTCCGCAGGTGACGGGGGCGGGCAACCGCGTCGTCGGCACGGGCAACTTCTGCAACGGGCTGGTCGTGAACGCCCAGAACTACACCACCGGCCCGGCGGCGTTCAACTGCACGCCCATCGCTTCGCCTTGGGGGAAATACGTCTATCAAGTCTCGAAGCATGACTTCGCTCCGCGCGTCGGGCTGGCGTGGGATCCGTTCGGGAAGGGAACGACGGCCATCCGCACGGGGTACGGCATCTATCACGAGCAGATTCCTGTCAGTACGATAGAACTGCTGGCTAACAATCCTCCGTATCAGGAAACGACCACGGTCTTGGGCACGAGGCTCGACCAGCCGATTCCCGTCGGGCAGCCGATCTCGGTGGTCGCACCGCTCACACCGCAGTCCATCACACGCAGTATTCAGGCACACCTTAAGACGCCTTACATGCAGCAATGGTCTCTGGACTTGCAGCATCAATTCGGCAGCAGGACGGTCGCGACCATCGGCTACTACGGCTCGAAGGGGACACACCTGATCGGCTTCACCGAGTACAATGACCTGCCTCTGGGCAAAGCCATCACGACGCAGTGTGCGACCGGCACGGGCACGCTTCAGACGCCCGGAGCGCCGACGACCCTGTGCCTAACGCCCGGTACGGCATACACGGCGACACCGGCGATTCTCGATCAGATTCGCCCTTATCGCGGCTACCGCTCGCTCAACCTGCTCGAAAGCCGTTACAACTCGAATTACCACAGCATGCAGATTTCGGCGCAGCATCGCTTCACCGGAGCATCTCAGGTGAATCTGGCCTATACGTGGTCGAAGAACTTAACCGATAACCAGTCGTCTTCGGTCAATGCCGCTCCGCAGGACATTAACAACATCAGGGCGGAGTACGGCAGGGCGGTGCTCGACCGTCGCCACGTCATGAACGTTAACTACATTTACGAGTTGCCGTTCTACAGCAAGCAGGAAGGGTTGGTCGGGAAAGTTCTGGGCGGGTGGCAGGCGTCCGGCATTGTCAGCTACTACACGGGGCTGCCGTTCACTGTGAGCTACGCCACCTACGATCCCGCGGGCATCGGTTTCATCCCGGCGGCCGTGGCGGGCGGCAGGCCGAGCCTCACCTGCAATCCGAATGAAGGTGCGGCGCGCACGATTAACCAGTGGTTCAATACAACCTGCTTCACCCCGCAGACAGCCGCCGGTGCAACCGGAGTGGCGAATGTGGCCGGGAATGCACCGAGAGGAGCCGTTGACGGCCCGCCGACGACGCGTGTTGACTTCACCCTGTCGAAGAACATACGGTTCGGCGAAAACGTCAGAATTCAACTTCGCGCGGAAGCATTCAATGCTTTCAACCACACGAACTTCCGTGGTCTCAGCGTGAGCCGCGCACTGACCAACACGACTTTCGGTCAGGTGACGAGCTT
Organism: Pyrinomonadaceae bacterium; assembly: GCA_049692915.1. Classification (GTDB taxonomy): domain Bacteria; phylum Acidobacteriota; class Blastocatellia; order Pyrinomonadales; family Pyrinomonadaceae; genus JAIVJG01. The sequence goes on along the minus strand of JBAVPI010000319.1, from coordinate 2,788 downwards.
CCGCGACCCGCGCGTCATTCAACTCGGCGCGAAGTTCATCTTCTAAGCCGGGGTGTTCGGAATCAATGACGCGTATGCCCGCAATGTTCTTCGGAAGCATTGCGGGCATACGCGCGTTATGCTTCGGCTCTTCCGTCTAAGACGGACATCAACTTAAATCGAAGGGCGCATGGCATACTCTTTAGCGTGTTGAGGGACAAATTCGCCATGCGAACTTACGCGTGGCTTCCGCGTGACCGATGAACGGGAACAGCGCGGCGCGAGAGTAAACAGATGAGCGACGAGATGAAGAATCAATCGCTGAAGGAAGGGGCGGCAAATTCTTCCGGGACAATCCTGCTGCGCGGCGCGGCTGTGATTCTCAACGACGGCATAGCCGAAGGCGCGTGCGTCGTCGTCAAGGAGGGACGCATTGCGCACGTTGTCGCGGAGGTTGCTCTCGTACCTGAGCGCGAGATGCGCGTCGTCGAACTCTCCGGTCATACGCTCCATCCCGGCTTCATAGATGTCCACATACACGGTGCGGTCGGCGTGGACTTGATGGAAGCGAGCGCGGACGATCTACACAAAGTCGCCGTCTATCTCGCGCGCCACGGCGTCACCGCATGGCTGCCGACGGTCGTTCCAGCGCCCGACGCGGATTACGCACGCGCCGCACGCGCCGTCGAGCGATTGATGGACGAGCAGGACAACCGCCTGACGCCTGCCGCGCGCGCCCTCGGCCTGCATTACGAAGGCCCGTTCGTGAACGCCATGCAATGCGGCGCGTTGCGCACGCCGTACTTCCGAATTTTCAAAGGGGCGGATGATTTGGACGCGCTCGCGAAAGTCGAACGCGAAGGGGCGGCGCACATGATGACGCTCGCGCCGGAGGTCGAGGGCGGCGTCGAGTTGGTGAGAGAGTTGCGTGCGCGCGGCTGGGTCGTCTCCATCGGACACACGCGCGCTCCGGTCGAGACACTGGAACAGGCACGCACCGCGGGCGCACGTCACATGACGCACTTTCTCAACGCGATGGCCCCGCTCCACCAGCGCGCGCCCGGCCCTGTCGGTTGGGGACTGATGCGGGACGACGTGAGCGTGGACGTGATCGCCGACGGCGTCCACGCAGACCCGCTCATGCTCCGCCTCGTCGTGCGTTGCAAGGGCGCGGAGCGCGTCCTGCTCATCAGCGACGCGGTCGCGCCCGCGGGTTTAGGCGACGGCGAATACAGTGTATGGGGCGAGACGATCAGAGTCTCCGGCGGGCGCACGAGCAACGAGCGCGGCCACATCGCAGGCTCTGTAATCAACATGCTCGACGCCGCGCGCATGATCTCGTGGCTCGGCATGAGTCGGCCTGAAGTGGCACGCATGTCGGCGCTCAACCCGGCGCGGCTGCTCGGCATTGACTCGGAGTGCGGGTCAATCGAGACGGGCAAGCGTGCCGATCTCGTTGCGCTCGACGCGGAGGGGCGCGTGCGCCTGACGCTCATCGGCGGGCGGGCGGCGTTCGTTGATCCCGATATTGCGTGGTCGTGAGTTGATTGCTCGCCGTTAAGCGAATCTCGACGGATGAGGCGATTCTACTTTCCGTCGTAGGAGGGTTGCGATTCTACTCTCCGTCGTAATAGCCCGCGCGTTTGTACGACTCGTCGAGCAGTTCTACGGGGTGGCAGACGTGCAAGGGACGCAGACGGCGGAGTCTCGCGCCTGCTCCGAGTTGCATGTGACAACCGGGATTGCCTGTGACGACCGTTTGCGCACGGGTGTCTTCGACGTGCCGGAGTTTTTCATCAAGGATGCGTCCCGACAGATCAGGCTCAACGAGGTTATAGACGCCCGCGCCGCCGCAGCACACGTCGCTTCCTTCGAGCGGCACGAAATTCAGAGCGCGTATGGCGGCGAGCATCGCCAGCGGCTCAGTGGCCGCTTTCTGTCCGTGTAGAAGATGGCATGACGCGTCGTAAGTGGTCACACGCTCGTCGCCCGCCGCACCCTCACGAATCCCCGTCAAGGCCAACTGCTGGCTCACGTCGCGGACGCGCACGCTGAAGGCTTGTGCGCGTTCGGCGTAGTTGGAATCGCGGGCGAGCAGTTGGGCGTAGGAAGCGAGCATCGCGCCGCATCCTCCGGCATTGGTGATGACGGGCACGCTCTCCGTGTCTGCGAACGCGTCAATGTTGCGTCGCGCCAGCACGCGCGCGCCTTCGATGTCTCCCGCATGAGCGTGGAGCGCGCCGCAACATCCTTGCGCGTCCGGCGCGAACGTCGAACACCCGTTCGCTTCAAGCACGCGCGCGGTCGCGTGGTTAACGCGCGAGAATAACCCCTCCGTCACGCATCCCTTGAACAGAAGCGAGCGCGTCTTTGTTTGAGACGGAGCGTCGAAACTCGAAGCCGCATCGCCCGGAATCACGATGCCGGAAGGCTTAAAGTCGTGACCGGCGGCGTCCCGTTGAAAGCCGTGCTTGCTCGTTGTCGAACGAATTGATGAGTGAGGCGGCGGTGCGGAACTGTCGAGCAGCGCCAGAGCAAATTCGAGTCGGCCCGGCAGGAACCGCGAAGCCTTTGTTCCGAGAAGCAGATGAGGGAGACGCGAATCGCGCAGAAGACGAGCCGCGCGAAAAGCCAGTGCCAGTCTTCGCGGATGAAGCCAGAGGTGGCGAAGCGTGAGGCGAAGCAGGCGGGCCGTCCAACCTCGCGGCCTCCCTTCGCTGGCGATGTCGGCGCGCGCCGCTTCAAGCAGTTGCCCGTACTGGACGCCTGCGGGGCAGGCGCTCTCGCATGCGCGACATCCGAGGCAGCG
>JBAVPI010000318.1:0-4424 GCA_049692915.1 Pyrinomonadaceae bacterium | reverse complement strand
TGGCTTCGTCCCCGCAAGTCGCTCAGAGAGGAATAAACATGGCTGAGAATGAGCTTGGTAAAGATGTTCCGGTAGAGGGCGTGAGGGGCGGTGGCGACGGCGTCCCGAATAAGAGTGATACGCCTCCACCTGCTGCTCCTCCGCTAACACAGCCGGGCGATGATATTCCGCCAGTCGCGCCGCCAACAAACAACTACCCTTCACTGAATGAAGAGCGGCTAGGCGGCCACGATCCAGAGGCCGAAGAGGTCGTTACGGTTGAAGTGCTGGTGGATAACCTCGGCCCGTCGTTGTATCGCAAGGGCAATCGCACGAGCGACCCGGCCATCGTCGCGCTGCTCGATGACGGCAGCAGTCGAGTCCGCAAAATTTAGGGGGAACGGTTGACCTACATCACTCAACAGGATTTAGAGGATCAGCTTGGGCTGGACAAGCTGATCCAGTTGACCGACAACACGCGCTCCGGCGTCGTGGACGTGACTGTCGTCGGGAGAGCTATTGAATACGCCGAGAGCACGTTCAACGCCTACGCGCGCACGCGCTACACCATCCCTGTGCCCGTGACTGAACTCGTTAAGTCGAAGTGCCTCGACCTCGCCGAATACAAATTGAAGCGCAGCCGCGCGACCACTGGCGAGGCGATTGATAATTTGAAGAAATCTCTTTATGACCCGACGATTAAATTCCTCGAAGCGTTGCAGAGCGGCAGGGCGGCGCTTGATGTGCCAGCGGCTGAAGAGACTGCGACTGCACCGGCAACCGGCGACAAAGTCTTGAAAGGCAGCCCCAATACGAAGTTCACAGACAGCAATCTGAACAACTATTGACATGTCTGAAGACATTCAAGGATTGGGGCGGTTACTCACGCGCATTGCGAAATTGGCGACCGATACGCGCCACGTTGAAAAGCCATTGAAAGCTGCGGGTGAGTTGATGCGTCGCTCGGTCGAGCAGAACTTCCGCGAGCAGGGACGACCGCAGAAATGGCAGGGCTTAAAGGCGAGCACGCACAGCCGCCGCCGAAGAGGGCGCGGGCGCGGCGGCCCACGCATCCTGATTGACACGGCGCGATTGAAAAACTCAATCGGCTACCGGCTTGTGACGGAGGGTGTGGAGGTTGGAACGAACGTGAAGTATGCGCGCCGCCAGCACTTTGGTTATCCGGGCGGCGTCGGTCGTGGGCGTTCAAAGACACCGGCTCGACCTTTCCTGATGGTTCAAGACGAAGACATACGCGGCATCGGTGATCTCTTCAGGAAACACATTGCCAAATGACGATACCTGTTCAAGATTTTAATTTCTTTGTCGGCGGCATGGAGGACTCGATAGTCGCGCGTTTGAAAACCGAGTGTGAGTACGCACGCGACGTTGACACGTACAGCGGCGAACTTGAGGACGCTACCGACCTGCGCGCCGCACTCGAAGCGCAAGCGTATCGCTTCCCTCTTTTTCTTGTGAGCTATGCAGAGGGCAAGAACGAGGATCAGGGAGGCTTGGGGCCGGGAATTATTGCACAGCGCCGGATCAAACATGAATGCGTCTTCACGGTGCTGTGCTGCGACGACAATGCACGCGGCGAGCGCGACAGGCGACGTGGCGGGACTGATTCAATCGGCGTCTTCAAGATGATGTCTGATGTAGATGCGGCGCTTTCTCGAATGCAGTTCAGGCTGACCATTGAAGGGGAATCGTATCTGCTTAATCCTGAGCCGTTGAACTGGCTCAGGAATAACTACATCACGCAGCTGCCAGACCTGACGGCGTACAGCATGGACTTTGGCACCTATTTCATTTTAGCGACGCCGGATCGCAGCACTCAGGCTGGCGGCATCGTGCAAGAAATTGACATTGAGATGTACCCCGGAAGCAAAGGAAGAAACCTTGACAGTCCGGGTGTGCTTTCTGATTGAAGTTGAAGAGGAGAAGAAGATGAAAGTTATCAACAACCATCCACAGTCGCTCCCGCTTGAGAGCGGTGAAATTCTCGCGGCATCGGGAACGCCCGGATCGTCGCGCGATGTTGAGAGTTTGAGCGACTTCGACCGCAGGCGTTATGTCGCCACCGGACTCGTCGCCATCATTGAGGAGCCGACGCAGCAACCGGCTGCGGGCGGCTCGCCAGAAGGAACTGAGACCGAGAAGAGGAGGGTTAAGTAAATGACGCTGGCACTCGAAAACACCACGCCCGGAGTAACCGTGCTCGTCAACCAGTCGCAGGTCGGGAGCGTTGTGCAGCGGCAGCCCACCTCGACGGCTTTCGCAGTCGGGTATGCACCGTGGGGGCCGGTCAATATTCCGACGCTCATCACGAGTTGGTCAGACTATGTGAGACAGTTCGGCGGCTTCGATGTCAACAGCTATCTAGATGATTTCCTGTACGTTTTCTTCAATCTCTTCAAGGGACAACAGGCTTACGTCTGCCGCGTGACCGGCGCGCTCACGACGCTCGGAACTCTGACCCTCCTTGATAGGGCCGAAACCCCGGTCGCAACGCTCCGCGTGGACGCGAAATACCCGTCAACTCGCGTTGACCTACGTGCCACGGTCGAGGCGGGCACGCAGACAAATACCGTTAAGCTTACATTCCGCAGCGTGCTGCTGAACACACGAGAAGTCTTCGACAACTTTGACCTGACCGCCGACTCGATCACGAGGGTCAATCAGAAATCGAAGTTGGTGAAGTTGACGAACCTGAACTCTGCTACTGCTGCACCGGCCAACCTGCCTGCGCTGCGTGCCGAAACTTCACTGGCGTCGGGAAACGACGCCTTCGGTTCGATGACTGCTTCCAATTTCGTGGGCACCGATGATGGCACGACACGTACCGGGTTGCAGGCTTTCAACGATGAAAATCTCGGCACCGGACAGGTGGCTGTGCCCGGCATGACGACGAGTGCGGTTCACGCCGCGCTCGTCGCGCACGCCGAAGCCTTTCACCGTCTCGCATTGCTTGATCCGCCATTGGGCAGCGCCAAGCAGGACGTGATTGACATTCGTGCCCTGTACGGAACGTGGTATGGGGCAATCTCGTGGCCGTGGTATCAGGCGCTCGACTACGCGGGAACAAGCGTGACGAAGTTTTACCCGCCGAGTGGAGCCGTCGCCGGCATGTGCGCTCAGGCAGATCGCACAGTCGGCACGCACAAAGCACCTGCAAATTTCGTGATCCCCGGCGCGCTCGACGTGGAACGCTACAGCAACGGCCAGACGCAGGTTGATCAGGCGACGCTCGGAGTCCTGAACGGCAAGGACATCAACGTCATCCTCCGCATCCCCGAAGGTGGCATCCGTCATTATGGTGCGCGCGTGATGACTGCCGACAGGCGTGTACAGATGATGCACGAGATTCGCCTGCTCAACCTTTTTTACTACTCGCTCAAAGTCGGCTATGCCTACGCGGTCTTCTCCGTCGTTGACGGTGGCGGCAAGCTCTTCCGCGAACTGGCGTCGGTGGCAAAAACCTTCCTACGTTCTTTCTGGCGTGCGGGCGCACTGTTCGGCAAGAAAGAGGAAGATGCCTTCATTGTCATCTGCGACACGAGCAACAACCCGCCTGACGAACTAAATGTTGGGCGCGTCCACGTAGATGTGGGCGTGAAAATTTCGCCGACCGCTGAAACCATCATTATCAAAGTTGACAACGTGCCGCTGTCGCAGGACTTGAGTGTTCTGCAACAGTAATTTAAGGAGTAGCCATGCCTTCAAGTGAGAATAGGTTCATTTTGGAATTGGACGGTTTCCCCGCGATCTCGGCGACCGAGGTCAGCATGCCGTCGCGGGCGCACACGCCGTTCGAGCACCAGCCGGGCAACCAAGCCAACCCCGATCTGGGTCGGGGCAATTTCAAGTGCGAAGAAATGACGTTCAAACACGCGCACGGCGTGGGCGGAGTTGACGAGGCTTTGAATCGCTATTTCGATGCCTATCTGGAGGGCTTAATCACAGATAAATTGAACGGACGCTTCATCATTATGGATGAGAGCGGACTCGTGCCAACCAAGACATACGAGTTGGTTGATTGCGTGCCGACGATGTTCAAGCCTGAGCAGCACACCGGCAGCGGCACAAACACGTCGCAGTTTTCCTTCGGCATTCGGCCCACTAACTATCGGCTGGTGTAATCATGAAAACAATCATCCTGATCGGTGGCTACAAAGATGCGAGTGGGACACTCCACCGAGAGGTGGAAATCACTAAGCGGCTACTCGGCTGTGATCTGTTTGACATCGAGGCGAACGAACTCAGTGTGCTTCAGACGAATCGCGAGTCGTTAATTCTGAGCCACGCCATCACGAAGTTCGGCACGCTTAAAATGCCGACCCCGCTCACTGCACTACTCGCGCTCGATAGTATCGACCGCGATGATCTACTCGATGCCTACAACGACTTGGAGTCTGAAGGTAGCGGCGGGCGCAAGCCTAAAA
>JBAVPI010000317.1:0-3409 GCA_049692915.1 Pyrinomonadaceae bacterium | reverse complement strand
CGACAGACCCGTCCCCGCGCCGCGCGGGACAAAGGGCACGCCCTCGCGCGCGAGCAGGCGCATCACCTCCGAGACCTCTTCGGTCGAACGCGGGAACACGACCGCGCGCGGCGGGTATTTGTAATGCGCGAGGCCGTCGCACTCGAAAACGAGCAACTCGTCAGGCTCGGTGATAACACCCTCTTTGCCCAGCAGTGCGCGCAAATTTTGCAGCAGGCTGTCCACGGATACACGCTCGCGTCAAAAGATTTTTTCTACCGTGAGGCTGAGACTCGATGATACACTACCGGCCACGTTGACCGCTCTATCAATCAAAATTTCATGGAGCGAGCGACGTACATCAGCACCCGGCATCCGAACTTCCAAAGCGCACAGGAACATACGCAACTATGAAAGCAGCCGCCGCTTTTCTGATCCTCGTGGCATGTCTGATGACGACCCTCTCTCCGGCAAAGGTTGACGGGCAGCGGCTCGAAGCCGACCTCATCATCACGAACGTGCTTGTGCGGACGATGGACGTGTCGTCTTCGAGAATTCTGTGGAATAAATCTTCGGGTGCGTTGAAGGTCTAACTCGCACGCTCGATTGAAGCGGCGACGCATGGAGACGGCGCTCGCTTGAAGCTGCGCGCGAGAATCCCTAGAGTCCAACAGACGGGCAGGGCAGCCAGTATTGTCAGGAAATAAATGACCGGAAGAATGTAGCGCGGCTCCGCATGGAGCAACGATTGTAAGCCGAGGTAATAGGCGGGCACGGCGAGCAGCCACACGACCTCACGCCCACGCCCGGCCAGCAGCAGCAAAACGACGCCGAGTGCGGCGAAGGGAACGAGCCACGTCGCGTTCAGAACGCGTTGGATGCAGTTAATCAGGATGCGCGGGTAACGTGATGATGAAAACGCAGTTGGCCCGGCGTCGAATAGTTCGATTGTTCCCACTTGTGCGTCGAGTCGTTGATAGCCCATCGCACCGTCGCGGATAACGATGCAGACTTCCGCCTGCCCGCCGCTCGTGAAGGGGATAAGCACTTCCGACTGTGGCTGGCCCGCCGTGTCGCGCACGACAACGGGGTCGGGCCACACGACCGCGGCCAGTTCCGTGCCGAGGTCTGCGCTCATCACGCTGAAGATCGCGCGCCCCGTCTCAAGTTTGACGGGGACTCTAAAAACGTAGGTCGTGTCAGGCTTGACGCGGACGGGTTCGGAGACGAGATGGTCGCCCCAGAGTGGAAAAAAGTCTCCGGTGATGTTCAGAGATGTTCCCGCGTCTTCAAGGCGAACACGCGTCTTCGCGCCGATGACGGAGGTCGAGATCATCTTCGCAGGCGGATACGTGAAGGCAGGTTGAAGGCTGTCAACAGTCTGCGTGAGTTCGGCCACGGGCGGATTCGGTCTGATCTTGAACTCCGGCATCGTCGTGTCCTGAAATTGAAGCATCAAGCCGACGCGGCGCAACGCAGCATTCGCGAACCAGAACGGATGAGAGCGAATCACTGCGGCCCCACGTTGAAGGCGCAAACGCTCTCGCTCGATGCCGTCGGTGTCATAGATGCCGGTGATGTATTCGGGTCGTCCGTACAGTTCGGCCTCCTGTCGTTGAACATTCATGTCCGAATCGGGGAGGCCGAATCTTCCCTCCGCGTCGGATTCGCCGATGCCTTCGATAAGCGTGATGCCCGTGCCGAGTGAGACGGGAATGAAATGTTGAAAGACGAAGGCGTTGCGAATCGTGATCGGTGCGATGACGAGCACGGCTGCGCCGACGAGCGCCAGCGAATGCTTGATGCGCCTGCCACGACCCGCGCAGGCGTACATCAACGCAGCCAACAAGGGCGCGAGCAGCAGAGCGTTTGAGCGAAGCCAGCAGGAGATGCCGACAAGCGCACCCGCCGCGACGACTCGCCATAGTCGCGGCTGTTTCGTGGAACGAAACGTTAACAGCAGAGCGAAAAGAATCGGCGCTGACACGAGCGAGTCCGGGAGAATGAGCAGCGAGTAAAAGCCGAGTTGCGGTGAGAATGCGATGAGTAACCCGGCCATGAGTCCGGCTAAGGTCGAGAGCAATTCGGCGGCGATGAGAAAGACCAGCGCGGCAGCCGTCGCGTCGAAAATTATCTGTAGAATTTGCAGCGGCGTATTCGGATTGCCGAAGATTGTTGACGCTGCCGCATAGAGAATCGGATAGCCGGGCGGGTGCGTCAGGACGGTGGCGTCATCGGGCGGCCTTGGGCCGGTCAGGAATTGCCCGACATCTCCTTTGACGAGCGGCCGGGCATCGGTGACGTAATACTGGCTGAGCGACATGTGCGTCGCGACGGCGAGATGGCTTTGATCCTGCCACTGAAAAAATCTGACGCCGAACGCGGTGAGGAAGACGCACAGGCAGAGCGCCGCTTTCCGATAGTTGCGACGTTGGCGGTCGGGTAGCGTTTCCGGCGCGTGGCTCCTCGCGGAAAATTGGTTCTGCCTGTGCAGCCATTGAAGCGATTGATTAAAGGGCATGGAAGGATACGTCGGAGACGGGCGATTGATGGCGGTTGCGAAGATGCAGGCTGTGGAACGGCAGTGAGAAGGCGCTAAGGCTTGCGTGATAAGCCTTACAAATCAAAAGTAAATGTGCGTGGCGCGCGTGTCAAGCCTTGAAGTCGAGGCTGGCTTAAAAGTGAGCGCCGGGCGTCAACTAAAATGTTTCGGGGAGTTTGAGCGACGTGAATTTTACAATGATCGAAGGGATGCGCGCCGTCAAGTTCGACTTGATTTTGACGCTGGCATTAGCCGCGCTGCTCCTCTTCGCAGGCATCTTCATTCAACGACGAGTGCGACTTTTCGCGCGTTCCAGCATTCCGGCGGCGGCGGTTGGCGGTCTCCTCTTCGCATTGCTCGTGCTCGCGCTTCGTGCCGGCGGTAGTCTCAACGTAACGCTTGATACGACTTTGCGTGCGCCGCTGCAAAACGCTTTCTTCACGACCATCGGTCTGGGCGCGACGCTCTCTTTGCTGCGCGCGGGCGGTTGGCGGATGGGATTTTTCTGGCTCATCGCGACGCTCACCGCCGTCGTCCAGAACGTCGTCGGCATCGTTCTCGCGCTCGCACTCGGAGCGCCCGCGCTGCTCGGCATCATCTGCGGCGCACTAACGCTGACGGGCGGCCCTTCGACGGGCACGGCATGGGCCGAACGACTTGAAGGGATGGGCGTCGCGGGCGCAGGCTCGCTTATCATCGCGTCCGCGACCTTCGGCATCTTCACCGCAAGCTTCGTCGGCAATCCGGTTGCGACCGCGCTTGTCCGCCGGTTCAAGTTAGCTCCGGTGCGAAGGCGCGACGAAGATAGTGAAGCTAATGAAGAGTTACGTGCGATCAGTCCGACGATTGATACGAGCATGGAGCGGGAAGCCGCCCGCGCGACGGTGA
>JBAVPI010000316.1:0-4921 GCA_049692915.1 Pyrinomonadaceae bacterium | reverse complement strand
CTCATCTGCCGCTCCAACTCCGCGCCCTGCAACCACTCTCTCTGCCACACCGCGAAGTCGCCGTACTGCACTTCCAACGCGGCGAGCGGCGAAGGGCGCGCATCGCGGAAGCACTCGTAGAGTTGAGCCAACTCTCTGACGAGCACGCCGACCGACCACGCGTCCGAAACGATGTGGTGGAGCGTCAACAGCAGGACGTGATGTCGCTCGTCGAGGCGCAGGAGGGAGACGCGCAGGAGCGGGCCGAGGCCGAGGTCGAAGCGAGTGCGCGCCTCGGCGGCGGCGATGCGTGTTACCTCTTGCTCGCGCTCGTGCGGCGTCAAGTGTTGGAGGTCGAGCAGGGGGATGGAGATTAAGGCGTGGGCGGAGACGATCTGGTGAGGGAGGCCGTCGATGGAGGCGAAGGTGGTGCGCAAGGACTCGTGGCGTGAGATGAGATGGTCGAAGGAGGTGCGCAGTGCGGAGAGGTCGAGAGAGCCGACGAGGGAGACGGCGGCGGGGCAGTTATAGGCGGGGTTGCCGGGGTCGAGTTGGTCGATGAACCACAGACGCTGCTGCGCGAATGAGACGGGTAGGGCCGCGCCCCGCGGGACGGGAAGCAGCGGCGGCAACTTCACGCCCATGCTGTCGCGGATTGCGACTTCGATGCCGTGGGCCATGCCCTCGACGGTCGGATTCTCGAAGAGACTGTGGAGGGCGACCTCGACGTTGAAGGACTCCATCACGCGCGAGATGATCTGCGTGGCTAATAAGGAGTGCCCACCCAGCTCGAAGAAGTTGTCGTGGATGCCGACCTGTTTGATGTCGAGCACGCTGGCCCAAATGCCCGCCAGCACGTCTTCGACAGGCGTGCGCGGTGCGGAGAACTCTCTGTCTAAGTCGCTTCCCTGATGGTCGGCCGAGGGGAGCGCCTGCCGGTCAATTTTTCCGTTAGGCGTCAGCGGCATCGCGTCCAACCAGACGAACGACGCAGGCAGCATGTAGTGAGGCAAGCGTTCCTTCAGGAACTCGCGCAGTTCGCCGTTCTTCGCCGCACGGCCCGGAGTCACGACGTATGCCACCAACTGATTCTCGCCGCGCCCGTTCCGCTGAGCCGTCACAACCGAGTCCGACACGGCCGGGTGCCGGCGGAGGTTTACTTCAATCTCACCCAACTCGACGCGGAAGCCCCTGATCTTCACCTGCTGATCGGCACGGCTCAGGAATTCGATGTTGCCGTCAGGCAGGTAGCGGGCCATGTCACCCGTCCTGTAGAGCCGCGCGCCTCGCTCTTGGCCGAATGGTTGAGGGATGAATTTTTCAGCCGTCTGCGCAGGGTCGTTCAGGTATCCGCGAGCGAGGCCGAACCCGCCGATGTACATCTCCCCGGCAACGCCCACGGGCACAACCTGCAAATCCGCATCGAGCAGGTAGATGTTCGTGTTGGCGATGGGACGACCAATGGGCGGGAACATTCCTGCGGCGTTGAGGCCGGAGAGTCGGCACGAGCTTGCGACCACCGTGTACTCGGTCGGGCCGTAGTGGTTGACCAGTTCAAAAGCGGCGGACTCCGAAGGATAGCGCCGCAGCCTGTCGCCGCCGGTCAGCATCACTTTCAAGTTCGAGTTAGCGGGCCAATCAAGGGCGAGCAAACTTTCCGCCAGCGGGGTCGGCGCGAAGCTGATGCTGATCTCGTGTGCGACGAGCCAGTCGCGCAGGCGCGCGGTCGAGGTGCGCGTCTCGTCGTCCGGCAGGTGAATGCTCGCGCCGCCGGCGAGGTAGGGCCACAGTTCCCAGACCGAGGCGTCGAAGGAGATGCCCGCCAGCAGCGTGGCCCGGTCGGTATGCGTGACGCCGTATTCGCGCCCGTGCCACGAGACGAGATTTGACAGGCTCTCATGACTGATCTGAATCCCCTTCGGCCTTCCCGTCGAGCCGGAGGTGTAGATGACGTAAGCCGCATTTTGCGGCAACACTTCCGCCGCAGGGTCTTCTTCGCTCTGCCCCCTGATGGAGTCCCACGCGGCGTCTAAGACGATGACGCGAGCGCCCCGCTTGAGAAGGTCGAGGCGGTACTTCTCCTCGGTCAAGACGACGGTCACGCACGCGCCGTCCAACATGGCGTTGAGACGCTCGCGCGGGTAATCAGGATCGAGCGGTAGGTAAGCGCCGCCCGCCTTGAGGATACCCAGAAGGCTCGCCACGAACTTGACGGAGCGTCCCATCAACACCCCGACGACGTGCTCCGGCCCTACTCCCATCTCTCGCAGACGATGAGCTATTTGATTGGCCCGCGCGTTCAACTCGCCGTAAGTCAGGCGCTCGGCTTCGGAGGCGAGGGCTGTGACTTCCGGCCTCCGCTCCGCTTGAAGCGCAAACAGACGGTGCACGAAAGGCTCTTCGTCGCGGGCGGCCCGCGTGTCGTTCCACTCCGAGACGAGTTGTCGCCGTTCCGCCTCCGTTAACAAAGGCAGGCTCGCGAGCCGCCGGAGAGGGTCTGCGACGATTCCCTTCAAGAGGTTCTGGAAGTGCCCGGCCATCCGCGCGATGGTGGCCGCGTCGAACAGGGCGGTGTTGTATTCCAGCGAAGCGAAGAGTGACGTGTCGGCCTCGGCCATCAACAGCGTCAGGTCAAACTGAGTCGTGCGCTCCTTGAGTGTGAACGATTCGAGTTCGAGGTCGCCCAGTCGCATCCGCCTCCCGCCTTCGCCGAGGGCGAACGGCGAGAGACCTTCCTCGTTGAGCAGGTGTGCCTTCTGGAGGGCGAACATCGTCTGGAAGATGGGCGAGTAGCCGGGGTCGCGCACAGGCTGAAGTCTTTCGACGAGCAGGGCGAACGGATAGTCTTGATGCGCGAATGCCTGTAGCACCTTCTCCCGCACCCGGCGTAGAAACTCCGCGTACGGAGGATTGCCGGAGAGGTCTGTCCGTACGACGACGGGGTTGACGAAATAACCGACGACGCCCGCCCAATCCGCAGAGTTCCTGCCCACCGTGGGAGAGCCGACAAGGATGTCTTCCTGATGCGTGTAGCGGAAGAGCAATGCTTGAAAGGCCGCCAGCAGGGTCACGTAGAGAGTCACCCCCTGCGATTGGCCGAGGGCCTTGAGTGCGAACGTCATCCCGGCGTCGAGATGGAAGGATTGAGAAGCGCCCCGGAAGGTCTGAGCCGGAGGACGTGGGCGGTCGGTGAGGAGGTTCAGCGTCGGCAACTCCCCCGCCAACTGCCTTTGCCAGAACTGCCAATGCTCCTCGCCCACTCTCTCCAGCATAGCCTCCTGCCGACGCACGTAGTCGAGATAGGTGAGATTGAGCAGGGCCAGAGAGCTTGCCGCCCCGACCCTTTCCGCCGAATACAACAGGCTCAACTCGTGCAGCAGCACCGACAGAGACCAGAAGTCGGTGACGATGTGATGGATCACCAGCAGCAGGACGTGCTCCTGCGCAGACCGCTCGAACAAACTCACGCGCAACAGCGGGACTTGCTCCAAGTCGAAGGGGCGGTTTATCTCCCCGCTTAGTCGTTCGTCCAGATACGCCTCATCCCAGCCGGAGGCATTCTCATAACCGATGTTTAAGACCGCCCGCTCGGAGACGACTTGAACCGGCTGCCCTTGACGTGCGACGAAGCCGGTGCGCAGCGAAGCATGCCGGTCAATCAACTTCTGAAACGCTCGACTTAAGGCGGCGCTGTCCACCCCCGCGTGAATCTTGACGGCGGCTGCGATGTGGCCCTGCGCTCCCGGATTCATCCGGTGCAGAAACCACATCGCCTTCTGGCCGTACGAGAGCGCGTATTCGCTGGCCGCCTCGGAAATTTCGGGCGTCGCTGTCGGGCGCGCAGGGGCGGCGTTCAGATGTGTCAGGATTTCCGCGGTCAACTGATTGATGCTCAAATCCTGAAGCAGCATCACCATCGGCAGGCTGACGCCCAGCACTGTCTCGATGCTGTGGACGTGTTCGATGACGCCGATTGAGTCGAGGCCGTAACAGACGAGAGGCTTGTCGAGATCGAACTCGTCCGGCGTGACTCCCAGCCTCGCGGCCAGCCGCGACACCAACCACGCTTGGATGGCCTCGGCGCTCTGCGGCGGGGCGTCAACAAAGCCCGCATCCGGTGACTCTCCTTCGTCCGATCCGCTCATGCGCGACTCGCTCAGCGCGTCCAGCTTCCCTTCGAGGAACTTGGCGCGGCATGAGTGCCGCTGAATCTTCCCGCTCGAAGTCTTGGGGATGCGACCCGACTTGATAATGACGACGGCATACGCACGGATGTCGTGGTTCTCGGCGACCGCCCGACGAATCTTCTCCGTGACCTCGTTCAGGTCGGGCCGCTGGCGGTAGTCCACCTCTTGAACTACGACCAGTTGCTCCTCGCCGTCGGCCTCCACCGAGAACGCCGCCCCGCAGCCGGGCCGCAGCGCCGGGTGGCTCCGTTCCACGCTGGCCTCGATGTCCTGCGGATAATGGTTGCGCCCCCTGATAATGATCAGGTCTTTGAGCCGACCGGTGATGAACAGCTCCTCGCCTTTCAAGAATCCGAGGTCGCCGGTGCGCATGAACGGGCCTGCGCCGTCGAAGGTGTACGCCCGGAAGGTTTGCTCGGTCTGCGCGGGCTGTTGCCAGTAACCCTGCGCGACGCTCGGCCCTGACACCCATATCTCCCCAACGTGCCCCGGCTCGCACCGCTTCAGCGACTCAGGTTCGACGATGGCGACCTCTTGGCCTCCGACAACCTTGCCGCAAGCGACCAGCGTCCGCGCATCCTCCGCGCCTGCCGTGGCCGGGATGATGCGGTTGTGCTCCAGTGCTTCCGACTGAACTGCGTAAGTCCCCGGCAGGGAGGCGTCTCCCGTCCCGCCGGAAACAATCAGGGTGGCTTCGGCCAACCCGTAGCAGGGGTAGAACGCCTCCCGCCTGAATCCGGCGACCTCGAAAGCTT
>JBAVPI010000315.1:0-6695 GCA_049692915.1 Pyrinomonadaceae bacterium | reverse complement strand
CCGCTACGCCCTCGAAGCGGGCGTTGACGGCGTGGTGTTCTCCGCGGAGACCGGCGCCCGCGACGACCCGGAAACGACGGTGCGTTATGCCGTCAGGCAGGCCCGCTATGACGAGTCGAACATCGAGGCGTTAGACCTTCACCGCGCTGAGCGCGACCGGAGGCGAGAGCGGCTGGAGTACTACTATGCGAAATTCCTGGGGCGCCCGGCAGGTGTGCAGTACCACGACGAGCCACTGCCGTTGTATACACACGCCGACTTCTCTACGGCGGATTGGGCCTGCGCGGCCGTCTACCGTGCGAACAACCGCGGTGCCGTCGGCATCTTTCCCTTCACGCTGACCGGTGAGGCCGTTCGCGCGATGGTGCATTTCCTTCCCTACAGACCCATCATCGCCGTCACGGACGAGGAGGCCACGCTGCCGCGGCTGGCCCTCTACGCGCACGTCTACCCGGTGCTCGTGGACAAGGTTTCGGCTACCTTCGACGTGCGCGACTTGAAGGCACTCGTTCAAGAGGTGATGAGGAGGTTCGAGCTCGGCACGGCAGGAGGCGAGGCGCTCGCAACGATGCCCCACCCTGTTAGGAAGGCGAAGGGCACGGACACGCTCGTCCTTATTCGCCGACTTTAGTAACGCAATCGCGCGACGCCCTCTGCACAGCTTTTGTATGTATAATGCTGACGCTGGCGACACCCTGCCCTGGACGTCTCCCGCGCCGACAGGCTTGCCAGAGCGTCGCCACGAAGTTCCGGCCTGAGGGCCGGGCGTCTCGCGTCTGCCTCAACTTGTGCTCAGCGCAAGAATCACCGCCATGAAAGTCGGAATTAAGCAGATAGAAGCTCTGGTGTCCGGGACGCTCGACCGCCGCACGCCGCTGCCTGAGGTGTTGGCGCGCATGGCGCGCATGGGCGACGCCTACGGCTGCATCCTCTGGCAGGCGGCCCCGGACATAGCATCGCCGGACGACCCTTCGGCACGCTACCTCTTCAAGCTCGCCGAATGGTTCCCCGACAACGTGCGCTGCACGCTGCGCAACCTGCCGCTGAATGGGTCGCTCAGCGGCTTGGCCGTCCTGACGGGCAAGGCCCAGAAGGAGGACGACATCTGGAAGCAGGGCAGCGACGTCTTCACCGACCACTCTTTCCTGAGCGACGCACGCATCCGCACCATGTGCTCCGTGCCGTTGAAGTTCCGCGACGACGGACAGGACGGCGTGCTTAACTTTTACCGCAACGAGCCGCGCCCCTTCACGGACGAGGACATGGAGCAGGTCGCAGACCTCACGCTGATAATCCCCGCGCTCTACCAGATCGCGAGCGAGAGGGACAGCCTTGAGTTACTGAGGAAGATTAACGACGCCTTGCACGCGGCCGAGACCGCCACGTCGGAAAAGTCTTTCCCCCCGGCTAAGCGGGTGAACGGAGTCCTGCGCAACATCTGCGGCCTCGTGTGTGACGGCTTCCAGTGCGTCGAGACGTCCGTGCTGCTTGAAGACCCAATCGAGGAGCCCGGAGTCTTCAAGGTGATCGCGACCACCTGGCCGGACGTGTTCGAGCGCATGAGCTACACCGGCCGGGTCAGCGAGGGGCTGACGAGTTGGACGATCCATCACCGGAAGTCGCTCAAGGTTTTCGACCTCTCCCGCTTCGACTCGGAGAAGAACGCCATCCGGCAGGAGTACCCCAGGCTGGTGTGGAAGCACCAGCAGAACATGATTGAGGTGGCGCGTGCCTTCCTCAAGCTGAAGGTCGGCGAGACCCTGCCGCCCGTCAGCTACATGGCCGTCCCGATCATGAAGGGCAAGCGCGTCCTCGGCGCGATGCGGTGCAGCATCCCGCGCAAGGGGCGCTTCCACTTCACAGACCGCGAGTTGGAAGTCTTACAGCTCGTCGCCGCGCAGGTGAGCCGCTACTGGAGCAACTGGCTCGCGCGGCGCGCCGCGACCGACGAGAACAAGTCTTGGCGCGACATGGTCGAAGGCGTCAGGCTGTTGAACACCTTCGTCTACAAGGAACTCACGGGCCTCAAACCCGACGGGAAGCGCATTTACGATCAGGCGCTGCGCGTGACCAAAGCAGTCCTCGGCCGCACCGACGTTATCATGGACGTGCGCGCCTTCGACGAGGAGAAGCAGGCTCTCTACTTCGCCTTCGACGAGCCACCCGACGAGGCGTGGAACGAGGGCTCGCCCGAAGACGTGGCCCAGCGCAAAAGCCGCACCTTCGACGTGACCGCACACCCGCCGACCTCGGCCGGCGCGTGGGTCTACCAGACGGGACGCGTCAGGCACATGGAGGACGTGAAGAAAGACGAGTTTTACAAGGAGACGTTCCCCGGCGTGACGCGCATGATCATCGCCCCGATTAAGGTGCACGACCGCACCTTCGGCGTGCTCGATATACGCGGGCGCGGCGACAGGAAGTTCCCTCCGCACGCCCCGGCTTTTTCCGAACTGCTCGGACAGCAGCTAGGGATGTACAGTCACCTTGCGGAGACGGTGGGCATGCTGCGGCGGACTGAAGGGGAGTTGAATCAGCACGTCGAAGAGCTTGAGAGGATACGCGACGTTAACATACAGATATTCCAAGACCTCGCACACCAGTTCAAGACGCCCATCATCCAAGCGCATTCCTCCATCCAGTTGCTGCTCGACGACCAACTCGGAGACGAGCCGCTGCGGCAGCGGCTCCGGGCCGTGCGCGGCCTGTGCGGGAAGGCGAAGCGCGTCAGCTACAACACGGAGTTGTTCTCCGCACTCGCGCGTGGAATGCCGTTGCAGGTTAGAGACGAAACCGCGCTGACGCATGAAGACCTCATGAAGATGCTCATCGAGGCGGCCATTGACAATAAGCTAATCAACTCGCGCCGCAAAATCAACTTCTTCGTGGACAAGGAGGACTTTGAGAAGTCCGGCGCGCGCTACCCGCGTATGCGCACGCTGGACACAGACAGGAACCTCATCGAGCAGGCCATCACCGACATACTAGACAACGCCGGCAAGTACAGCTTTTCGGGCAAGACGGTGCTCATCTCCGGCGGGCGCACGAACTCAGGCGG
Source organism: Pyrinomonadaceae bacterium (assembly GCA_049692915.1). GTDB lineage: Bacteria > Acidobacteriota > Blastocatellia > Pyrinomonadales > Pyrinomonadaceae > JAIVJG01. Next base: position 3,637 of record JBAVPI010000315.1, on the reverse strand, counting down.
CTTCCAGATAACCGTCAGCAACTACGGCATCACGCTCCGCGCCGCCGACGTGCCGCGCTGCCACCAGTACGGATGGCAGGGCGAGGAGGCGAAGGCGGTGAGCGTGGCAGGGTCGGGCATCGGGCTGTGGATAGTCCACAACATCATGAAGGCGCACGACGGCCTGCTCCTGATAGAGCCGACGACCCCCGATGATCTCACTAAAGTCAAACTAGTCTTCCCCAGTGCGAGAGTGAAATGAGGTGACCCCTATGCTGAACATCCTGGTCGTCGAAGACGACGACATCCAAGCGAAACAAATCCTGGGGCAGTTGCGGAAGCAGTTCCCGCGCGACCACGTCAGCGCGATCAGCACGGAGCACCAATTCCGCGCGGCGCTTCCAAATATAGCCGACCGGCCGCCCGACGTCGTCGTCATGGACGTGATGCTGCGCTGGACGGACCCGAGCCGCAATATGCCGCCCCGAGACGAGGACGTGAGGCGCGAGGGCCCTAACCGCGCCGGCTTCCGCTGCAAGAATCTGCTGGCCGCTGGCGAGCGCACGCGGAACGTCCCCGTCATCCTCTACACCGTCCTCGAAAGGGAGGACATCAGCCACGAGCTGCACCACGAGGGCAGCGACATCTACCTGCTCAAGGACGCCGACACGGTGCCGCAACTGGTGGATAAAATTCGCGAGTGCACGAAGACCAAGTGAGGCGGCGCGCCGCCGTCGCGCCACACTCGAATCTGTATGAAGGTAGGAGCGATGTCAGAGGTCAGGCTGCTCTTCCAGACTGCCCTTGAGCAGAGTGAGCGGTCGGGGCTGCCGAAGATACTTGAGAAGCTCGCCGAGATGGCCGGCGCGTGTGGCTGCATACTCTGGCAGGTGGCGACCGAGGCGGGCGGCGCGCAGGGCAAGCTGTTCGTCCTCGCAGACTGGTTCCCGGACGAGCGTAGGTACCTGCGGCTGCACGACATCCCCTTGCGCGACGACTCGGCTATCGGCCGTGCGATACTCTCCCGAAGCGTTATCACCGCGTCTGACCAGCAGGACCGGAACCCTTACGGCGGGCCCAACGTGTTCCTGATAGAGCCCTCCATCAACTCCGTCTGCGCCGTGCCCATCGCCTTCCATGACGGCGCGGTCGGCGCCGTCTCACTCTACCGCGCGTCCGAACGCCCGTTCTCCGAGGACGAGGTCGCGTGGGTCGAAGAACTTGCGCGTATGGTGCCGGGGCTCTACCAGGCGCACCGCGACCGCGTCAGCCTGAACCTGCTCGCGAAGGTCAACGAAATCCTGCATAAGGCCGAGGTCGCCGCCGACGGGAGCGTCGTGCCGAAGGAGTCTGTCTGTGCGGACGTGCGGCAGATATGTAAGCACGTTGGTGACTCATTCAACTGCGTTGAGACTTCTATCTTCCTTGAGGACAGCATTGACAATCCCGGCCTCTACGAGTTGTCGGCGACCACGCACCCAGGGGCATTCGACCGGCTCGCATACGGGCGCGACTCGTCGGGGCTGACGGGATGGGTTTTGAGGCACGCCAAGCCCGTTAAAATCTTCGACCTTGCCTCCTTCGAGCGCGAGCGTGAGGACATACAGCGCCTCTACCCGGAGATGGAGTGGAACTACCTCGAACACACCGTCGCGCTCGCGTGCGAGACCTTCAACTTCGGCTCCGTACGCGAGCTGCCGCCGCTGGGGTTCATCGCCGCCCCAATCATGATGGGGGGCAAGGTGCATGGCGTTATCCGCTGCTCCATTGCGAGGCGCGGCCCTTACTACTTCGCTGAACGCGAACTGAGCCTGCTCAAGATAGTGGCGGCGCAACTCGGCCGCTACTGGAGTAACTGGCTCGGTCGCCGCGTCGAGGCGAGCAACTACCAGAAGATTCAGTCGCAGACCTTCCAAGACCTCTCGCACCAACTTATCAGCCCCATCATGCAGGCGCACAGGAGGGCGCAGTCCCTCATCGAGACGCAGGCGTGTAGCGAGCAACTGCTCCCGCAGGTCTACGCCATCCGCGGCCTCTGCGCCAAGACCGGGAGTGTCGTCAGAAACACGCGCATCTTCGCAGACCTCGCGTCCGGCAGGCCCGTGCGCGCGGACATATCGAGAGTGTTGGCCGGTGACTTGGTTAAGATGCTGGCTGAGGCCGCGCAGGACAACAACATCATGGTCGATCCGTCCCGTGGCCTGAAGTTCGACATCGCCTGCGAAAGCTTCGGCGCGCTGCCCCGTGCTCTCTACCTGGACCTCGACCTCATCACGCAGGCCGTCAACAACCTGCTGGACAACGCCTCCAAGTACAGCTTCGCCAACTCGACTATCAGCATCAGCGGCGGCGCCGTGCACGACCGCTTCTACATCAGCGTCGCCAACAAGGGCATCCGCCTTCGGCTCGACGAGGTGAGGCGGGTGGTCGAGAGAGGCTGGCGTGGCCAGGACGCGCAGGAGGTGACGGGCGAAGGGTCGGGTATCGGCCTCTGGGTGGTTGAGAACGTCATGCGCGCGCACGGCGGTGAGCTGCATATCACGCCGACGACCCGCGATCACGTCACAAGGTTCAGGCTTATCTTTCCGACCGTCGATGGGAGATGATGGACATGCGCATTCTTGTGGTCGAAGACGACCACCTACAAGCAGAGGACATTTGCCCCCGCCTGAGGGAAGCCTTCGGCGGCTGCGAAGTTGATTTAATCAAGACCGAGTCCGAGTTCCGGCTTCAGCTCGAAGCTATCGCCGCCGCGCCGCCCGACGTGGTAGTGCTCGACATGATGCTGCGGTGGGCCGACCCAAGCCCCGATGAGACCAAGGCGCCGGAGGATGTGAAGCTGGAGGGGTACTTTTACGCCGGGGTCAGGTGTGCGCGGCTGCTCGCCGAGCGCGAGAGCACGAAGGGCGTCCCCGTCATACTGTACACGGTGCTGGAGCCGGTTGACGTGCAACAGGTCAAAGAGCGGCTGTCGCCCTCGACAAGATACCTGCGCAAGCAGAGCGACCTCACGCCGCTCATAGACCTCATACGCGAGAGCGGGCGGCGCTAGTTGACGATCTTGTCTTGGCTGAGCAATGTTTGCCTGAGCCGTTTGACACGCTGCGCGGCGTCCTCGTCCTCGCCTTCAAGCGAGCGCTCTATTAGGAGCAGCGCGTTGTTGATGGCCCCGTACTTAAACGAACGTTCGCTTGGGTAGGGGAAGGTCTTAAATATCTCCTCGAAGATGCTCGCGCCCGTCCTCATGTATGCGACGGCCTCGTCGTCAGCTTCTACCAACAAGAAGGCCCCGCCGCACAACTCGTCGAGAACCGTCGGCGCGTGTTTTTCGGGGACGGACTTCACGACGTAGTGCCAAGCTAGCGCCGTCGAGGCCCCGCCCCCACCGCTGAGTGAAACGTAGAGCGATGGCAGGCAATCAACCGCCCAATCCTCCCACCGGCGCTTGTGTGCCTGACGTATGAGCGTCTCGTCCCACTTCGGGTACTCCGGGTACTCGCCGATCTTCTTCACTATTTCGGCTCGGAAGTACTGCCGGCGCATGAAATCGCCCTGAAGGTACGCGGCCATCTCGGTCAGTTCTGCCCCGACCTCGTCGGCCGGAGCGTCTGCGGTGGCGGTGACATCCGGCGGAGCCGCGTCGCTCACGACCCCCGGC
>JBAVPI010000314.1:0-7681 GCA_049692915.1 Pyrinomonadaceae bacterium | reverse complement strand
TTCGAGCGCGGCGCGTGGATCGCCCCGGCCAACGAGTTGCTGCAAGGCGTCGTCGCGCTCGACCCGCCGCTGCGTCGCGCGCGTCTGATTGACTTGCAGGACGCGCAGGTCAACGCCTTACGTCAAGAGCCGCGCGGCTTCGTCTCGCTCAGCGCAGACACCTTGAGCGATGAAGTTGACTGGCGACCCATCGGCGTGCGCCGCCTCCTCAGCCTGCTTCGTCGCGTGGCGCTCAGGCTCGGCGCGACCTACGTCTTCGAGCCGAACGATCAGGCCTTTCATCGTCTCGTCCGTCGCGGCTTCGAGGGATTGCTCGGCGGCATGTACGCGCGCGGCGCGTTCGCGGGCGCGACGACCGACGCGGCCTTTCGCGTCGTCACCGACAGCACGCTCAACACGCGGCAGTTGATGGACGAAGGCCGCTTCATCGTTGAGATCAAGGTCGCGCCGTCGCTGCCGCTGACGTTTCTCACCATCCGCCTCGTGCAGAGCGGCGACCGCGGGCTGGCGACCGAGGAGAGATGAGACGAGATGGCGCTTCCGTTCTTAGAGTTCACCACGCACCCGTTCACGGCCTTCAACTTCGCCGTGGAGATTCACGTTGACGGCGTCTCGGAGCAAATCTGTAGCGCGGCTTTCTCGGAGTGCGACGGGCTGGAGATGACGATGGAGGTGAAGACCATACGCGAGGGCGGCAACAACGGTCGGCTGATTCGACTGACCGGCCCCGCCGGGTTCGGGACGCTCACCTTGAAGCGCGGCATGACGGCCAACTTCGACCTCTGGGACTGGTTCTCGGCTGTCGCGCAAAATCCCGCGTTGCGTGCCGACGCGGAGGTCGTCATCTTCGACGCCAACGGCGTGACGACGGTGGCGAGTTTCATCCTTTCGCGCTGCGTGCCCGTGAAGCTCAAGGCTCCGGCGCTCAACGCAAAGGACGGCATCGTCGCCGTCGAGGAGCTACAACTCGCCTACGAGTCTCTGAAGTTGAAGAAGCCGGAAGGCGCGTTGCTCTCGAAGATGACGGGCGGGCTGTCGGAGCGTTTTGGTTAAAGATTGCAAGGTTCAAAGGGTCGAGAGAGTGGTCGGAGGTGACGGGCGACGATGATTGATTCGGCGAAAGTGACGGGCGCGGAGATACGCGAACTTCTCGACGGGCAGGAGTCGCAGAAGAACAACGTCTATGTCCAGTTCAACCCTGAAACGCTCAAGGTTTCTTTCTCGAATCAGATAAAGACCGACGGCGACCAGAAGGGCACGAGCACGACGCAGTACGTCGGCAAGGGAACGACGAAGTTGAGCGTCCAACTCTGGTTCGACGTAACCGCGCCGCTGCGAGACGAATACAAGAGCATCACGGACGTGCGCGAGTTGACGAAGAAGGTCGCCTACTTCATCACGCCGCGCGAAGTTAATAAGGAGAAGGGACAGTACGCGCCGCCGGGCGTGCGTTTCCTGTGGGGGTCTTTTCAGTTCGACGGCATCATGGAATCGCTCGAAGAGTCTTTGGAGTTCTTCTCGCCGGAGGGAAAACCCTTGCGCGCCAGCGTCACCATGAATCTGTCGCAGCAGAACATTGAGTTCAATATCAGGGACACGGGCAAGGGCACGCCGGGTGGGGCCGGACTTCCCGGTGGAGCACCGCCCGGCACAAGCCCGCTCGCGCAGGCGCTCTCCGGCTCGTCGCTACAGAAACTCGCCGCAGGCATGGGCAAGGCCGACGATTGGCAACGCATCGCCTCCGCCAACGGCATCGAGAACCCGCGGCTCTTAAGCCCCGGCCAACTCATAGATATGAACATCCCCAAAACGGGCCGTTAACTTCAAGCGAGAAAGGAGCGTGCGAGAGTGGCCGTAGTCATCAGCGATTTTGAAGTTGTTGTCGAGCCGCCGCCTGCCGGTGAGCCGCCCGCGGGAACGAACGCGGGAACGCCGGTCGAGAAAGTAGTGCTGACGGAGCAGGAGTTGGAGTTGCTGCTCGAACGTCAGGCCGAACGCGCCGCGCGCCTGCGCGCACACTGAAGCCGGAGAGAAAGAGTCGCGGTAGAGAGCAGCACCGCCGCGGAGAGCATCGAGAGTCATGCCGGAAGCGCCAGCCATTTACAGTTCACGTCCCACGGTCGTCGTTGACGGGCGGGAGGACGGCTCGTTCGCCGAAGGCTTGACGCGTCTCGCCGTCTCGGAGGACACGCAGGGGCTTTATCGCTGCGAGGCGACCTTCGGCAACTGGGGCAGCGGCGACAAGGGGCTGGGCTATCTCTACTTCGACCGCAGCAAGTTCGATTTCGGCAAAAGCCTGCGAATCAAACTGCGCGACGACACGCTCTTCGACGGGCGCATCACCGCGCTCGAAGCACGCTATCAGGATCACGGCCCGCGCGAACTCGCGGTCTTCGCCGAAGATCGCTTTCAGGATTTGCGCATGACGCGGCGCACGCGCTCCTTCGCGGACGTGAGCGACTCAGACGTGTTCACGCGCATCGCCAACGATCACACGTTGACGCCGGACGTTTCCGTTCAAGGCCCGACACATAAAGTGCTCTCGCAAATCAATCAGAGCGATCTGGCTTTCCTGCGCGAGCGTGCGCGCGCCGTCGGCGCGGAAGTCTGGGTTGACGGTACGACCTTGCGCGCCAAGTCACGCACCGACCGCAACGGCGGCCAGCCGCTCAAGATGACCTACGGTGCGGCGTTGCTTGAGTTCTCAGTGATGGCCGACCTCGCGCACCAGCGTACCAGCGTCTTCGTCAACGGGTGGGACGTTGCAGGCAAGAAGGCTCTGCAATACGAGGCGACCGACACGGTGCTCGGCAGTGAACTAAACGGCGACCAGAGCGGCGCGAGCATCCTCAATTCCGCCTTCGGCCAACGCAAAGAAGCGCTCGCGCATACCGTGCCGCTCACAGCCGAGGAGACACAGGCGCGCGCCGAAAGCTTCTTTCGCGTGACGGCGCGACGCTTCGTCGTCGGGCGCGGTGTCTGCGTCACGGATGCGCGATTGAGAGTCGGCGCATCCGTCGAACTCGACGGACTGGGGCCGCTCTTCAACGGGAAGTTCTACGTCTCCGAAGTCAGGCACACGTTCGACTTCGCGCGCGGCCTCCGCACGGCCTTCACAGCCGAGCGGCCCGGCCTCGGACATTAAACGACCGGAAGACCGGACGGGGCGCGCCGATTCTGCTTGAACGCCTCGGCGCGGCGGGTGAAAAAAAGTGCTGGAACACTATCCAATCGAAACGCTCATTGACGAGCGCGTGCCCGCAGGACTCGGCGGTCGCTGGTACGGCGTCTATCCCGCGCTCGTCAGCGACATTAAAGACCCGGAGGGACAGGGACGCGTCAAGGTCACGCTGCCGTGGTCGCCCGACACGGGCGGCGAACGCTACGACTCTTGGGCGAGGGTCGCGACGTTGATGGGCGGCAACAACCGCGGCAGCTGGTTCATACCGGATGTCAACGACGAAGTGCTCGTCGTCTTTGAAGGAGGCGACCCGCGCCGTCCCTACGTCATCGGCGGTCTGTGGAACGGCAGCGACGCACCGCCCGACGCGATGGACGGCGCGGGCAGCAATAATCGTAAGGTCATCCGTTCGCGCAACGGCGTCAAGGTCACGCTCGACGATACGGACAAACAGGAAAAGTTGATTATGGAGACGCCCGGCGGCCAGAAGATAACGCTCAAGGACGGGCCGGGCGCAATCGAAGTGATAGACAGTAACGGCAACTCCATCAAGCTCGAAACGAGCGGCATCACCGTCAACGCTTCGGCCAAGGTCACGGTCTCGGCGAGCATGGTCGAGGTCTCGGCGAGCATGGTGACGGTCAATTCGGGGATGTCGAAGTTCAGCGGCGTCGTGCAGGCCGACACGGTCATCTGCAACAGCATCATCAGCGCTTCATACACGCCGGGCGCGGGCAACATCTGGTGAGACGATGAGAGACCAAATCCAGTGGGTGGCACCATCGCCTTTGTGGGCTGCGGCGACCATAGACGCGAGCGCGCGCGAGTCGCTGCGTCGTCCGGTCGTCCTGCGCTTCGCCACAGACACTTTCATGGACGACTTCCTGCGCGTGCTCGACACAGACCCGTCGCGGCTCGGCGGCTATCTCGCGCAGCCCGAAACGTGGCGCGGGCCGTCGCCGCAGCCCGAAGCGACTGAAGAAGGGCCGCGCTTCCTGCGCCGTCTGAGTCGCGCGAGACTCGCGGCAAACCGCGCGCTCGACAAGACCTCGCCGCAGACGCTCGCCACGCAGCGCGCGCTCGTCAACGGGGCGTCCGGCTCGACGACTGCGCCGCTCAAGCTCTACCAGCCCGCGCACCAACGCTTCTATCTCGTCACCGCATGTCTCGTCTGTCGCACGCCCGGACTGCCCGACCATGCCATTGACCGGAATCGCGAAGAGGCTGTCGGCTACGTCGTCAGACGACTCTTCCGAAAAGAGGGCGCGCAGACTTCGGACGAGTACGCCTTCGTTGCGACGCCGAGGGGCAACGGTTGGCAGAAGGTCGCGGGCATGGCAGCGACAACGCTCGTCGAGGGCGAGGAGCGCCTGCCGCTCTTTCCGGCCAACTTCACGGATACGGACGGGCGCGGTCGTCGTCTCTACGCAGGGATGATTCCCGTCGGCAAGCGCGAAGCCTACATGGGCGCGGGCGAGCACACGCCCGCCACATCGAACGGCGCGACTCCGAAGACCGCGCGCAAGATTCACTTCCGCATGCAGATTGCCGAGCCTTGGAAGAGTCTGCTTGAGCGCGCCGCCGCCGCCCTTAGACCCGTGACGGACTCGAAGGGCGACGACGCCCCGCAGCCCGAAGACACCCGTACGCTCGTCAAGGACAGCCGCGAGCAGATGCAGACGATGTCTTGGTACATCCTGCTCGACATGTCGAAGTATCTAGTTCAGTACCTTCCGAACGTCTGGGCCGTCGTCGCGGGACAGAAGCCGGAATCGCAGTTGGCGAACGATGCCGAAAGAAATCTCTACAACGCTCTGCGGGACACGACCGTTTCGCAATCGTTGCGCGCGGCGCTCACAGACCCCAACGACCCGAACAAGAGTCCGCTCTATACGCCGTCGAGCGTCGCCGCGTCGCTCCTCGTCGCGCTGCAAAAGATAAGCGATCCTGCGAAGAATCGTGGCGACAAGTTGGAGCAGGTCGCCGTCAGCTACGACCGCAAAAACCCGGACGCGCTGTGGCCCGATTTTCTCTTCCCGCTCGCAGACCTTTCGGAAGAGCCGCCGCTCCCGCCCGCGCAGATCGCGGCTCCCGACGCGGCGGACGAATCGGGCGAGGCAGTGGCGCTCGACCCGTCGGGCATACCTGCGTCGGTGCAGGCGCAGCAGGCGCGCGTTGATAAACTCGTCGCGCTCATCGTGCGCGCACTTCCCGTCGAATCGTCGGAGCCTGCGCCCGCGCTGCCGCTCGCCTCGCAGCCTTTGTTGGATATGCGCGAGGGGCAGTTCATCATCCGCTGCGTCTTCGAGCGTCCGCTCTGCGGGCCGCTTGACCCGCCCGTCTTGAGCGAGCCGACCGACACGTTCCAACTCGCGGGCTTCTTCGACCCGGACGCGCCCGCACGTCCCATACGCATCGCGCTCCCCATTGACACGACCCCGGCGGGCCTGCGCAAGTTCGACAAGAATACGGTCTTCATGATCTCCGACGCGCTCTGCGGCCAGATACAACGCATGAAGGGAATCACGTTCGGCGACCTCGTGCTGTCGGTGCTTCCGTGGCCGTTTCACAAAGACCTCTCGTCGAAAGTTCCAAAGATGGAGCCGTGCCGCACGGACGGCGGCATCGAGCTTGGCATGATGTGCACGCTCTCGATTCCGATCATCACTATCTGCGCGCTCATCCTGCTGATGATTATCGTGTTGCTGTTCGACTTTATCTTCAAGTGGGTGCCGCTCTTCATCATGTGTTTCCCGCTGCCGAAGTTTAAGTCGAAGGGGTGAGTTTGAAACTGAGAAGCAGCGAAGCGGCCACTCTGAAATGAAGGAAGTGGCGAAGAGTTGACTATTGAAGGAGCGACGAAGAGTTGAGCATTGACGACGGGCGTTTATACGGAAGAGGCATCGCTTTCCCGCCGCGCGTGGGCAACGACGGGCGCGTCTCTTGGTCGGAGGGTGAGGTGAACGTGCGCGAGTCAATTCAAATCATCCTGCTGACCGAGTGGAACGAGCGAATCATGATGCCGGAGTTTGGCGGAAGCCTCGGTCGTTTTCTCTTCGAGCCGAACAACGTGACGACGCGCCATCTGATACGCGACCGCATCACGAAGGCGCTGGCGCGTTGGGAGCCGCGCGTCGCGGTCGAGTCGGTCGAAGTAGAAGAAGACCCGCAAGACCCGCAAGGGGCGGTTGCGACCGTCACTTATAAACTCGTCGCCACGCAGACACGCGAGCGCGTCAGTCTGAACGTGACGCTGGCCGGTTGAGGAGGACAAGGATGCCGCTGACCATCCCCACAATTGACGACCGCAAGTATCAAGACCTGCTCGACGAGGCGCTGGCGCGCATCCCCGTCCATAACCCTGAGTGGACGAACTTCAACAAGAGCGATCCCGGCGTCACCATTATCGAGGTCTTCGCCTTCCTCGCCGAGAACATACTCTATCGCAGCAACCAGATTCCCGAACGCAACCGCGTCAAGTTTCTACAGCTTCTCGGCATCCCGCTTCAGCCCGCATCGTCGGCGCGCGGCCTCGTCATCTTCTCGAACGAGCGCGGCCCGCTCCAGACCTTCACACTCAACGAAGGCGTCGAGGTGCGCGCCGGGCAAGTGCCTTTCCGCACAGAGTTGGGGATAGACGTTCTGCCCGTCGAGGCGCAGGTCTATTACAAGCGTCGGCTTGAGAATCCGACCGATCAGGTCAAGGACTATTATCGCCAACTCTACGCTTCATACACGGGGCCGCAGGTTGACGACTCGAAACTTCAGTTCTATCAAACCGTGCCGCTCACGTCGCGCGAAACGGACGACGTTGATCTCGGTAACGAAACGGTTGACGGCTCGCTGTGGGTCGCGTTGATGGTGAGGGCGACGGACAAGCCGTTCGAGGGGGCGGTCGTCTCCGCGCGCGAAGCCATCGCAGGCAAGACGCTCGCGCTCGGCGTCGTGCCCTCGCTCGCCAACGCCACGCGCAGGCTCTCGCCCGGAGGCCCGGCCAGCACCGAGGGCGTCACGCTCCTGCGATTCCTCATGCCGAAAGTTCCAGCCGACGGCATCATGGAGCGCGATTCCAGCGGCACGCCGACGCCTCGCTACCGTTTGCTCGACGCAGGCTCGACCTCCGACGTGTTGACCGAACCGGGCATCGTCCAACTCGTTCTACCTCCGGCCTCCGAGTTGAAACTGTGGGACAACATTGATCCATTGGAGGCGGGCGTCGGCGACCTGCCGCCCGCACTCGAAGACACGAACCTGAGCGAGCGCGTCATCACATGGCTGCGCGTTCATTCGCCCGCCTCGGCGCAGGCGCACCTGCTCTGGGTCGGCATCAACGCAGCGCCCATCACGCAACGCGCGCGCGTTACGAACGAACTGCTGCCCGCCGGCACGGGCGAACCTGACCAGACGATGACGCTCACCAACAAGCCCGTCATCCCCGGCTCAGTGCGTCTGAAGGTGACGGCGCACGGGAAGACGAGCGATTGGAAGGAGATTGACGAC
>JBAVPI010000313.1:0-1559 GCA_049692915.1 Pyrinomonadaceae bacterium | reverse complement strand
GAGCCGCAGCGCGCTCTATCGCCGACTTCAGAAGTACGGGCTGTGAGTCGGCGCGCGTGGCGGCGGCGTTGACGGCGGCGGCCCGCACTGCTCAACAGTTCTTACGCTCCGACTTTTTCCTGATGCTCCGACTTTTTCGAGGTATCTGATGGACTCCGAAAGTTCCCGCGCGGAAATGCGCGAGGCGAACTCCGCGATGCACGCAGACGAGGCTGAGCCGCGCTCTCCGCCCGCAGAGTGCGGCTCGCACGAGTCCACTCTGAGCGTGAGCATCGAACCCGCCGCCGTCGAGCAGAGTCGCGTCTTCGATCTGCTCGGTCAGATCAATTACAAAATCCTGCGCGGGCATACGGTGTACCTGCGCGCGTGCGGCACGACGTACAAGGTGCTCCACGGCATTTACTGGCAGAGCGTCTTCTCCGGCATCCAGCACTGGGGGCTGAGATGCGCGGCTATCGAAAGCGGCATGTGGGCCGAAGAGTATCTGTCGTCCATCAACGTCGAACTGCCGCTGCGTTTCACGAAGGACGGCTGGATAGTCGAGGCAGCGACTTTCCAGTTTCTCCTCGCGGGCGACTTTCCGGCCTTTCTCGATTGCCCGCTCGCGCACAATTCAAAGGCTGAAATCGTGTAAGCGCGGGCGAAAGTCAGGATGAGCATTTCAGTCGGAAGCGAACAGCTATATGATGGCGTCGTGCGCGAAAAGGTCTTAGTCTCGAAGACGGTCGCGGGCATCAAGTCGCCGCCGCAGAGCCGCGCCCGCAACGCGCGCTTCAGTCACGGCACGCGCGTCACGCTGATGGCTCTGGCCGCCGGTCTGCCCGGCGTCACGATCTCGCTCGTCCTGCTCATCGTCGGCGACTACACGGCCAAAGTTCAATGGACGCTCGGCGCGCTCATCATGTGCTGTTGGCTCGCCTTCGCGCTGGCGATGCGCGAGCGTGTGGTGCGGCCCTTGCAAACGCTCTCGAATTTACTTGCCGCACTCAGAGAGGGCGACTATTCGATTCGCGCGCGCGGCGCGAGCCACGACGACGCGCTCGGCGAAGTGCTTCTGGAGGTGAACGCGCTCGGCGAGACTCTGCGCGAGCAGCGACTCGGCGCTCTGGAGGCGACGACGCTTTTGCGCACGGTGATGGGTGAGATTGAGGTGGCCGTCTTCGCCTTCGACGGCGACGAGCGGTTGCGTCTGGTGAACCGCGCGGGCGAACGCCTCTTCGCGCAACCGGCCGCGCGCCTGCTCGGTCGGAGCGCCGAAGAACTGGGGCTGCTTCAATCCCTGCGCGCCGACGGCGGCGGCGAAGCGCTCACCACGAGGATGAGTTTCCCCGGCGGAGCGGGTCGCTGGGGCGTGAGCCGCAGCACGTTTCGTCAACAAGGTTCGCCGCACCTCCTGCTCGTGCTGACGGACTTGAGCCGCGCTCTGCGTGAAGAGGAGTTGCAGGCGTGGCAGCGCATCGTGCGCGTGCTCGGCCACGAGTTGAATAACTCGCTCGCCCCCATCAAATCCATCGCCGGAAGTTTGTCGAGCCTCATCTCAAAACCGCGTCGCCCCGACG
>JBAVPI010000312.1:0-4698 GCA_049692915.1 Pyrinomonadaceae bacterium | reverse complement strand
GGGCATTCCCGGCGGACTCGCCAACACGGCACAGCCCTCCCCATCGTTGCGCGCGACGGCGGCCAGCACCATCATCGGCCTGACCACCGGGGCCATCGGCACCGCGCAGATCAGCGCTCTCATCACTGCGGCTGAAGCCAAGGGGCAGGCGAAGATTGTCGCCACGCCGCGCGTCACGGCGCTCAACAATCGCCCGGCGCAGATCGAGAGCGGTTCGCAAATCCCTGTCGTCACCCCGCAGGTCAGTTCTGGCGGCGGCGGCGGCAGCCTGTTCACGACAACGTTCGTCTCCGTTCCTTTGCGTCTTTCGATCACGCCGCAGATCACGGACGCGGGCACGGTCGTCCTGCGTGTCGTGATGGAGAACAACAGCGTCAACCTCTCGCTCACCAACTCGCTCGGCACGCCGGGCATTGACACGCAACGCATGCAGACCGAAGTGCTCGTGCCCGATGGCGGGACGACCGTCGTCGGCGGCGTCTTGAACGACCGCGAGAGCGAGACGCAGAACCGCACGCCGGGCCTCGGCGGCATCCCTGTCCTCGGCAATCTCTTCAAGCGCAAAGCCGTCTCGCGCAGCACTGACGAGATACTCTTCTTCATCACGCCGCGCATCTACCGCCCCGACTATCAGGGCCGCCGCATGGAAGCCTCGCCCGTCAACGGGTCTCGCTCGACGCAAATCTTGCAGCCCGTCCCGCTCGGAAACCCCGAAACCAACACGCCCGCAGCCACGCCGGGGCAGCAGCAACAGCAGCAGCCGACTCAGCTTCAGCAGGGCGACCAGCAGCAGCAACAATCCGCCACGCCGCCCGCGAGCGAAGGCGCTCGCCCCTAGTTAAGGAGGACGTGAGAAATGTTCAAAGAAGCTCTCTCCAAGATCATCGAGAAAACGGAAGGCGCGACCGGCGCGCTCATCATGGGGACTGACGGCATCGCCGTCGAGAAGGTCTTCCTGCCGGAGGGCAGCGAGACCAACATGGACGTGGCGGCGGCGGAAGTAACATCGCTCGTGCGCAGCGCCGCCCGCGCCGGAGGTTCGACGGGGCTGGGAGGCTTACGCGAACTGGTTATCAGTTATGAGGGAATGCAGATCGTCGCGCGCGTCTTCACGGCTGACTATTTCGTCGTGCTCACGCTCCAGCCCGACGGCAATCTCGGTCGCGGCAGGTTCGAGTTGCGCAAAGCCGAACTAGAACTCGCGCGAGAATTCGCCCTCTAAAAGTCGCCCAATCACTCTTCCATGATCCGGGCTTTGTCGAGGCCGCGTGCACAAAACACGCGGCCTCATTTTTTTTCGGGGCGAGGCGCGATGGACGGCCTCATCTCAAACTCACTCGCATAGAATCCTGCCTCCCGCCGCTCGCCCTCGCGTTACCGGCACTGGATTGCGAGTGTTCCGTTAATTTGTTCGGAACGAGGGCAGACTAAACCTACAAGTCGCTTTCGTCATGAAAAAAATCGATCCGTTGTTTCAACGAAAAAGCCGTCTTTATTCGACGCTCAACATTCAACCGCCGCACGCGGGTGGTTTCACGTAGGGCATGCCGCGCAGGATGACGCGCTGGCGACGTTGGACGCGGCGTAGATTTTTTTGCGGGTTGAAGATGTTCAGGGGACTGGGAATCATCGCGGACAGATAGGCAGCCTCGCGCGGGCTGAGGTCTGCCGCCGACTTGTTGAAGTAGGTGCGAGCCGCCGCCTCCGCCCCGTAAACTCCGTCGCCCCACTCGATCACGTTGAGATAAATTTCGAGGATGCGACACTTCGACAGCGAGCGTTCGAGAAAGTATGTGATGAAGGCTTCCTTCACCTTGCGCCCGAACGTGCGCTCGGACGAGAGATAAAGATTCTTGGCGAGTTGCTGTGAGATGGTCGAAGCGCCGCGCTTGAAATCGGGCATCGTGGGAATCCAGTCCGACTGATCCGTGTCGCCCTCTTCTTTTGCATCCTTCTCGCCTTCGCGCCGCGCCTCGTCCCACGCGCGCTGGATGGCTTCGTAATCGAAACCGTTGTGCGTCGCAAAGTTTGTGTCCTCGCCCGCCAACACGGCGCGCACGAGATTGGGCGAAATCCTGTTGAGCGAAACCCACTGCTGGACGCGCTTCGGCGCAAGATTATTGCGCCTTGCATCTTCAAGGCGCGTTTCGATCATGCTCGTCGTCTCAGGATTTTTCGTTCGTAACTCGGAGACGCGTGGAAAAGTCACTGCTTCATAGACGATGAAAATCGTGACGAGCGCGAGCGCGATTAAAACGATTGACTTGATGAGTCTCCACATATCCTGCCGCAGAAGATAAAAGCTGGACGTTCAAAGTTCAAGGTAGGAACGCCGGAGACGCCGAGTTCGATTCAAGCCTCTCGGCGCAAACTTCGCGGAGCGTCGAAGACGGAGCGCACCGCGCGGATCGTGTTGCAGTGAATCTCCACAGTGTCGTTGATGTCTTTGGCGTAACCGCCGGACATGACCGTGACGACCGGAATTTCGGCGTCGCGGCACGCGCGCAGCACGAGTTCGTCACGCGCGCGCAGGCCCGCAATCGTCAGCGCGAGTCGGCCCAGCTTGTCGCCCTCGAACGGGTCTGCTCCGCCGAGGTAAAAGATGATGTCCGGCGCGTGAGCTAAGACGCGCGGCAGATGTTTTGCGAGCGTTTCCAGATACTCTGCGTCAGCCGCGCCGTCCGCCAGTTCAACGTCGAGCGACGAGCGGGCTTTGAAGAGCGGGTAGTTCTTCGCGCCGTGCATCGAGAAAGTGAAGACATCGGCGTCACCCTCGAAGATCGTCGCCGTCCCGTTGCCCTGATGAACGTCGCAATCAACGACGGCGGCCCGCTCTATAACATTGTCGCGGCGCAGCACACGGATGGCGACGGCCACGTCGTTCAAGACGCAGAAACCCTCGCCGCGTTCGGGAAAGGAATGGTGCGTGCCGCCTGCCAGATTCGAGCCGACGCCCTCGCTCAATGCCCAACGAGCCGCGCCGCAAGTCCCGCCTGCCGCGAGGAATGAGCGCCGCACGAGTCCCTTCGACCAAGGCAAACCAAGACGCCGAATCTCGCGCGCGGTGAGCGTCCCCGCACGCAGGCGCGTGACGTAATCCTCTGTGTGCACGAGCAGCACATCGGCGACGGGCGCGGGCTGCGGTTCGATGATGTCGGCGGGCGAGAGCGTCCCTTCATTGAGCAAACGTTCGCGCACCAACTCGAACTTGCGAATCGGAAAGACGTGCCCGTCGCCGATGTCGGCGTAATAACGCGGAGTATAGAAGACTCGCATAAGAGCAGGGGCTTGATGTCGGGACGTTAATAAAAAGCTGCGGATTGATTGTGCGCCTTTAACATCACGACATCTATTCCTAATACTGTATCAAGCTTCCCTCGCGCTTGGCGCGGCGGACGGCGCGCGCGAAGACCCAGAGCGAGAAGGGAAGCAGCGCGGCCAGAAAGAGCACGAGCGCCAGCAGCGGGTCGCGCACGTCCGAGAGGCCCTGTCCCTGTATGAGGACGCGGCGGATGCCGTCGAGTCCGTAGGTCGTGGGGAACAGTCGAGAGATGCGCCCGAAAGTTTCGCCGCCCGCTTGCGAGAGTAGTTGGACGGGGAAGAAGACGCCGGAGAACAGCGCCGAGCCTGTGCCGATGATGACGCCGAACGGGTCGCCGCGCTTGAAGACGATGGCGAAGCTCGCCGACAGGATGCCGATGGAGGCCAGCACGAGCGTGGTCAGCACGAGAAACAAAATTGCCAGCAGAAAGTTCCCGCGGTACTGAACGCCGAAGAGCACCCAGCCGAAAAAGAGATACAGAAATGAATGGAAGGTCGCGAGCACGAAGTCCCAACCGGAACTGGCGACGATCAGGGTCGGCACGTTGATCGGGGTCATCAACACGCTTTCGAGCGTGCCCTGCGCCTGCTCGGAACGGATGGCCGTCGCGAGGCTTGAGAAGCCGACCATGAAGTAGTTGAGAAACGGCAGGCCCGTAATCCACGCGAGAAAGGGGTCGCGCCACTGCGCGTAAGGAGTGTCGAAGTGTCCCGCGAAAATCTGCGAGATGAAGAAGAGCGTCGTGACGACGAACAGGATACTCAGGATGCGTATGAAAAATTCCAGACGGTAGCTGATCGCCAGTTGGAAATCACGCACGACGAAGGCGCGCACGCGTCCGGCCAAAAGTAGCAGGCTGTTCAATTCGCTTCCCCCGATTCATTTTCCTGCTCGTAGCTCTCCAACACGTCGAGCAGCGTGCCGCGCTCCGTCTCGCACGCCAGAATCTCCGCGCCCGCGTCGTGCAGCACATGAAGCGCGCGGTCGAGTGTGTCGTCTCCGGCTTCGCGCGTGAAACTCAAAACGTCGCGACCCGCCCCGGTTGACGTTTCGAGTGCTTCGACCTCGCCGGAGAGAAGACGTGCGACGCTCTCAAGCGCGACGCCGCGGATGACGAGACGGACACGCTCGCTTTGTCTGGTCAATGTGCGCAGGTGCTGCGGCGTATCAACGGCGCGAATCCGCCCGCGGCTGATGATGGCGACGCGCTCGCACAGTTCCTCTATCTCCGCGAGGTTGTGCGAAGTCAGGAGCACGGTGACGGGCGGCGAACTGCGCCGTAATGAGTTGATGAGCGCACGCATGCGCGAAGCCGCAACCGGGTCGAGGGAGCGCGTCGGCTCGTCGAGCAGGAGGACGGGCGGATTGTTCAGGAG
>JBAVPI010000311.1:0-4131 GCA_049692915.1 Pyrinomonadaceae bacterium | reverse complement strand
TCTTCACGGTGCGCCTGCCCATCGTCGCCGACGATGAATGGTTCGAGGGCGAGCCGCGTTTCGAGTCGGGGCGTGCGGGGGGCGTTGATGGAGTCGAACCTGTTTGAAAGTAAGCATTATAGAACTCTCCATATTTTCAACTCGAATAATTTCAACTCAAATGTTCTCAACTCCATATAGAGAAGCTTTACGAGTCTTAATGGCATCGGATGAATAAGCAGGCGCTCAACTGGCAGGTGACGGCGACGGACGGCGAGGCCCGCGCGGGCGTGTTGCAGACGAGACGTGGCTTAATCGAAACGCCGGTCTTCATGCCCGTGGGCACGCTCGGCAGCGTCAAAGGCGTTCGCTTCGAGGCGCTCGAATCGGAGGAGTTGGACGCTTCGATCATCCTCGGCAACACATATCATCTCTGGCTGCGGCCCGGCGCGGAAACGATACGGAGTTGCGGCGGGCTGCATCGCTTCACAAGTTGGGAGCGGGCGCTGTTGACGGATTCGGGCGGCTTTCAGGTGTGGAGTCTCGGCGCACTGCGTCGCATCTCGGAAGAGGGCGTGAGCTTCCGTTCACACGTTGACGGGCGACTCTGTTTTCTCTCGCCGGAGGTTTCGATGGAAGTGCAGGCGGCGCTCGGCTCGGAGATCGTGATGGCCTTTGACGAGTGTGCGCCCGGCGAAGCGACGCACGAAGCCGCACGCGTCTCGCTGGAACTGACGGCGCGTTGGGCGATGCGTTCACGCGCACGCTTCGACGAACTACAACGCGAAGCCGCCGACACGGGACGCGTCGAGCGTGGGGGCGAGGGTCAGGCCGGAAGGGAAGCGGGGGACGGCGTGAGCGGTACGCAGGCGTTGTTCGGAATCGTGCAGGGCGCGACGCATCTCGATTTGCGTCGCGAGAGTCTGGCGCGGACAGTCGAGGTTGACTTCGACGGCTATGCCATCGGCGGCCTGAGCGTGGGCGAAGAAAAGCGCGTGATGTATGAAGTTGTGGGAGAGATTGCGCCCCTGATGCCGCGCGACAGGCCGCGTTATTTGATGGGCGTCGGCACGCCGGCAGATTTGTTGGAGTGCGTCGCGCGCGGTGTTGACATGTTCGACTGCGTGCTGCCGACGCGCAACGGTCGGACGGGACAGGCGTTCACTTCGCGCGGCAAACTCAACATCAAAAACAGGCGTTGGGCCGTGGACACAAGGCCGCTCGACGATGCTTGCGCGTGCTCTGTGTGTCGCCGCCACAGCCGCGCTTATTTGCGTCATTTGTTCGTCACGGGCGAGATGCTGGCGAGCATACTGTTGACGCATCACAATCTGGCGTTCTTCCTTGACACCATGCGACGCGTGAGGCAAGCTATCCGGTCTGGCGAATTCACGCGATTTCGGCGGGAGTTTCTTGAGAGATTCGACTCCGGCGTCGAGTGAGACCGGGGCGTCCCCCGCGCGACACACAGTTTCTTCAAACTGACCAATTACGTCTGCTGCGGTATGAAGGTGCGGAGGCGACGGATTCCTCCGGCATTCCTCCCGCATTCCGCGCGCCTCCTTCGTTAGTTGGAAAATTTAGCTTCGGTTCTCGTGGATGTTCAAAGTCTAATGACAACTTCTTTCCTTTTCTTTCAAAGCGGCGGGTTCGGCGGACTGCTCGGCGGACTGATGCCGTTCCTGCTGATCTTCGGCGTCTTCTATTTCCTGATTATCGTGCCGCAGCGTCGTCGCCAGCGAGATTTGCAAGCGACGATCTCACAGTTAAAGGCGGGCGACCGCATCGTCACGACCGGCGGCTTGATCGGCACAGTGACCGCCATGCGCGAGAAAACGTTGCTCATCAGGAGCGCCGACAAATCAATCCTCGAAGTCTCGCGTGGGGCCGTCGCGGGGATGCAGGAGGAATAGACGAAGGTCGTTTAGAGATCGTCTTAAACAGTCGCGCGCATGGGTCGAACTTTCGCGGCCCGGTCGAGCAGTCCGACTTCAAAAGCTTTATGAAAAAGAATCTTCTTCAACGCGTCATCATCATCGCCATCGTCACGCTGGCCGGTCTCTGGATCGTGATCGGGCCGCGCCACACGCCGACGCTCAAGGATTTCACGGTCGCCGGCATCCAGAACACTTTGCGCGAAAACATACGCCTCGGCTTAGACCTCCGGGGCGGCTCGCATCTCGTGATGCAGGTGCAGACGCAGGAATATCTCAAGAGCCTGACGGGCAACAACGTCATCGCAATTCAGAACGCGGCGAAGGATCAGGGCTACCCGATCAAAGAGGTGCGGCCCGAAGTCGGCAACGAGAGCTATCGCGTCGTGGTCGAAGCGAGCGACCCGTCGAAGGTCTCGGAGATTCGCGACGCGCTGCCGCGCAAAGTTGACTTGAACGATTGGTCTGCGAGCACCTCCGGCAACACGATTACTTACGACCTTAATAAGACCGCGCAGGGCCGTCTGAGCGATCAGGCCGTCGAGCAGGCGCTGCGTATCATCGAGAGCCGCATCAACGCCGTCGGCGTCGCCGAACCGACCCTGCAAACGCACGGCGCGCAAGGCTCGCACCAGATTCTCCTTCAAATGCCGGGCATTCAAGACCCTGAGCGCGTCAAGCAACTCTTGATCGGTCAATCGAAGCTCGAACTCGTGCACGTCATAGACCAGCCGCAGCGAATCTACGCGACCGAGCAGGCAGCCGTCACGGCGCTTGGCGGAACCGTCCCGCAGAATCGCCGCATCGTGGCCTACTCGGAGCGCGACGAACCGACCGCCGCCGCCGGCACGCAGCCCGCCGACCAGAAGGACAAAGTGAAGCAGTACGTCGTCATCGAGTCGCCCGCCGTCATCGAGGGCAGCGAACTGCGCGACGCGCGCGGCGAACAGGGCGATGCGGGCGGCGACAACTACCAGATCGGCTTTCACCTCAAGCCTTCGGGCGCTGATAAGTTCGGGCGTTGGACGGCGGCGAACGTCGGCCAGCCGATGGGCGTCGTCTTGAACGGCGAAGTCAAATCCATCGCCACCATCCAGTCGCAGATTACGGATTCGGGCCGCATCACGGGCACGTTCACAAAACAGTCGTCGGAAGACCTCGCGCTCACGCTTCGTTCGGGCGCGCTGCCCGCGCCGCTCGTCTATCAGGAAGAGCGCACGGTCGGCCCAAGCCTCGGCGCGGACTCAATTCGTTCGGGCGTCATCGCCTCAGGGGTCGGGCTGCTGCTCGTCGTGCTGACGATGATCGTTTACTACCGCGGCTCCGGCGTCAACGCCGTGATCGCTCTGCTCCTGAACGTTATCTTGACGATAGCCGCGCTCATCCTTTTCGGCGCGACGCTGACGCTGCCCGGCATCGCCGGACTGCTCCTCGGCATCGGCATGGCCGTGGACTCGAACGTGCTCATCTTCGAGCGCATCCGCGAGGAACTGCGCACGGGCAAGACCGTCCAGTCGGCGGTTGATCAGGGGTTCGGGCGCGCCTTCGTGACGATCATTGATACGCACGTCACGACCATCATCTCGTCGCTCTTCCTCTTCGTCTTCGGCACGGGGCCGATTCGCGGATTCGCCGTCACGCTCGTCCTCGGACTGCTCGCCAACCTGTTCTCAGCCGTTTACGTGTCGCGCACGATTTTCATCTGGGAACTGGGCCGCAAGGGAAAGCGCGTCGAGTCGCTCAGTATTTAACAGCCGTCAATCGTGAATCGTAAATCGTGAATAGGAAAAGCGATTTACGATTCACGGTTCACGAATTACGATTCACGATTCATTATGTTAGAACTTTTCAAAGACGTACGCGTTGACTGGCTGAAAAATCGCCGCATCTTCATCATGCTTTCGACCGCCATCATGCTGGCCGGACTCGGCTCTGCGATGTACCGGCACGCCTTCCACCCCGGCGGGACGGACGCCTTCAACCTCGGAGTTGATTTCAAAGGCGGGACGGTCATCACGGCTGAGTTCAATCATCCTGTCTCCGCCGAAGATATACGCGGCAAGCTGGCGGAATCCGGCGTCGCCGACGCGGTCATTCAGCCGGTGATAGACAAGCCGAACCAGATGCTTATCAAGCTGCCGCTCCTTGGGCCGATTGACGGAGCCGCGACGACTCAACCGCAACCGGCGCAAACTCCGGTGCAAGCGGATAATCCGGC